>JASMME010000064.1 GCA_030748365.1 Lutibacter sp. | reverse complement strand
CGTACAGGGTGCCGGCAGCACCGTTCATCACTTCAATGGCCGCTACCTGAGACATACTAATGAGTCGCAGGTCAAAGGCGGCACTTACACCCGATGGGTCAGTCATGGGTATGCCGTCAATAAGTACCAGCACCTGCCGTCCGCGGCTACCGCGTATATACACAGACTTATTCTTTCCGGGTGCGCTGTTGCTTCCGTTGATATTGATACTGGAAATCTGTGTAAGCACCTCGGTCAAGGTACTCCCCCGAAAGTGGGCGAGATCGGCGGGTGTAAACCGGTAAATTATCTTGCCTGTATGGGCTTTTTTCATCGGAAATCTGGTTGCGGAAATGACCATTTCTTCCAGGGTTTCCATTTTTTCTTCCTGTGCTTGTAGCAGTGTGCAGCCCAGCAAGCTAAACAAGCCGCATACAGCTGTTTGAAACATACGTTTCTTCATGTTTTTTGATTGTTTACATTAAATAATATCCGGTAGTATCAAGTACAGAAAAACCATACCCAAACCTCAGTCCCGAAAGTTTGAACGATTGTGATTGGAGGCAGGTCTCCTGGCTTGCGTATTGTCAGTGCCTTCCCATTTAATTAAACAGTGGCTTTCGCAGTCTGACAATCACCAAAAACATGGCGTAGCTTACAGTTGCGGGAACAGCTTCGGATTTCAACCGAATTCCCTTTTAATACACTCTGTACGGGGTACAGACCGTAACCGTCAATCAGTAAGCAAATATACTTAATAATAAGACAAACAGGTATTTTTTTAGCTATATTTACAGAAATTTTTTTATCAAAAACAGCCGACAGGCAAGCGCTTTTTAAGGGAATGTCTCCGGCTAACTATTCCCTGAAACCCATAGATAAAACCGTATATAAATCCTGGCCAATCGCATATGTCTACCCGTTATTACGCCTTTCTACTGCTCTTAACCCTCTCGTCACTTTTCCTTGCCTGCAAACAGGCCCCCGAAAAAGAGGGTCCAAGTAAGTTGGTACCTGCCTATACACCCAGCTATGCCAAAGGTTTTGATATCCTGCGTCCGGAGGGGGCCACTAGCGCGCGGTTATTACGGCTCTATCAACAAGGAGCAGCCCCACAGGAACTCCTGCTATCAACCGATACTAACAACACCCATGACGCTTTGCAAACCCCGGTCAAATCCATCGTTGTCAGCAGTACCACCCATATTGCCATGTTGGAACTACTGGGCGTAGAAGATCGGTTGGTGGGCTTTCCGAATACAGACTATGTTTCTTCGGAAAAGACCCGAAAAAGGATAGACCAAGGCTGGGTAACTGACCTGGGGCATGAAGAGCATATCAACACGGAAAGTTTGCTGGCGCTAAAACCCGATGTAATGGTCGGTTTTTCCATCCAGGGAAATAAGCATTTGTTCTCTATCATCCGGAATACCGGCATCCCGGTGCTTATCAACAATGATTGGTTGGAGGAAACACCCCTAGGCCGTGCAGAATGGATTCGCTTCTTTGGCGTCCTATTCGACAAAGAAAAAGAAGCAGACAGTATTTTCAGACAGATCGAACAGGAGTACCTTTCAGCAAAAGCCTTGGCCGCCGCCACAGTCAACAAACCCAGCGTATTGTCTGGAGGGCTTTTTAAGGATAGTTGGCACCTACCGGCTGGTGAGAGTTTTGAAGCCAGCTTTCTAAAAGATGCCCATATGAATTACCTGTGGAAACACAGCCGTGGTAAAGGGAGTTTGACCTTAAACATTGAACAGGTAATCGATCGGGGTGCCATGGCCGACCTGTGGATTTCTCCTAGTTTTCACGGAAGCCTGTCTGCCATAGAAAACAGCCATGAATTGTATGGAGAATTCAAAGCGTTTCGCGATAAAAAGGTCTATTCTTTTGTCAACAAGCGGGGGGCGACCGGTGGATTGATTTATTTTGAGCTGGCCCCTACCCGACCCGACCTGGTATTGAAGGACCTTATCAAGATTGCCCATCCAACCCTGCTGACAGACTACGAATTAACTTTTTTTGAATGGCTTGAATGATCAGAAGCAGGAATAATCAGGTTCATATTCAGTGGGAAGTCTATCCGTTCCTTGACAAAACGTTTGTGTACGGCTTCTCTTAAAATGGCCTTTACCTTAAACTCAAGAGACGGATTACTGATCCAAGTATAGGCCCTAATATGCACGATGTTATTTTTAATGCCCACCGTCCTGACCACCAATTTTTCGTTTTTATCAAAAATATGGTTCGGCCGCCTGTTTTCGATGATGTGCTCAATTTTCTCAGCCTCTTCAATGATAATGGCCCTTGCCCGATCGATATCGGCATACATCCCTAGGTAGAAATTGTTAAAACTGAGGATATGAGAATCTTCGATACTGTGGTTGAGTACCGATTCAGTACTGATAATCGAGTTAGGGATAATCAGTCGTTTGTTTTCAAAATTGTTGATGATGGTATGCCGTAGGTTGATGTCTTCTACGATGCCCGCTCTTTCCTGGTCCAATCTGATATAATCCCCGACCCTAAACGGCTTAAACAGGACAATAAAGGCTCCTGCAATCAGGTTTGAAATGGCTGCCTGGGCGGCAAAACCAACGATGGCTGCCAAAATACCAGCCCCTGAAAAAATCAGGGTAGCCTTGTTTCTAAAGACCGGCACAACCAGGATGATGCATACCAGGGCCATCACCGTAATGATAAATTTGACAGAGTTCTTTAAAAAATGAGCACTGGTACGGGTATAAGGAGCTCCCTTGGCTTTTTTTAGGTATAGAATGAGTACAAACCGTACCACCCGTGAAAGCAACAAGCTGATAAGCATAACCGACAGTATAAACAAACCGATGTTTCTGCTGTTATCAAGGGGTGGTATGCTAAACAGGTATGTCATGCTAGGTTGTTATTGTTAGAATAAGGTTGTTTGGCCTTCCGCTTCCTCCACGCTGTCTGTGGGCAAGTCAGTATGCTTTATGACCTCTTCTTCATTCACTTCTACCGCTTCTATCACTGGTGGCTCATAAGGTAGGGGCTCTAGGTAGTTCACCTGACGGATTTTTTCAGTGGTCAGCTGGTTTCCGAGGGCCTTGATGCCTTTGACAGTGATAAATTCTTCGAGATTTACGATCCTATTTTCTATACTCCGTTTGGAAAAGACCACCTCCACCATCGGACGGTAATCGGTGGCTACCAGTTGCAGTAAAGACTTTGGGTGGTCTGAAATAAACAGCTCTTCCCTGTTTGGATGGTCGATCATAAAGCGCTTGATATAATAGCGTTCTTTTTCACCGTCGTAATAGATGGCTGAAATGGGCTTGGCGGGGACCCATTTTTCCAATACAATCATGTCCTTATCAAAATGGATGGACAGTTCGGGTTTGAGGGTCTTTACCAGTCCTTTTTGATTAATGACTAACAGCCGGTCTTCTGCCTTAAATTCTCCGAGTAATTCTCCGCGTTCATCTGCGTTCAGTCGTTGTACAGTATCGTCAAACCAGATTTTCCGGGGTTTGAGGGTTGAAACCCCCGCTGTTTTCAGTACAATGCTCTTAACCGACATTTTGGTCACGGTATTGCCCCGGACCCCGCGGCCCTTAATGGCCAGGGCAGAAAAATCAAGGTCCCACTTAAGTTTTTTAATACTGCCCACCGCACGCAGGTTTACGGTAACCGTTTCCGCTTCTCCATTTGGATTGGACGTAAAATAATGGATAACAGAGCCCTTGTTGCCATTACACAAGTCGTATGCCTTGTCACGGGTAACTCCGGTCACATGAAAGCGTTTCATATAACTGGGTCCACTGCGTCCATCGCGGTAGATCATATTGTAAACAGTTCGTTTGTCACGTTTCTTAAATACCGCTACGTGGATGATATTTTTACCCACAAAAGTCTTGCTGCCTACCCGGGTAATCATCATGGTGCCATCTTTTCTAAAGATGATAAGATCATCGATATCCGCACAGTCTGCTACGTATTCATCGCGTTTTAGGGAGGTGCCCACAAAACCTTCGGCCCTGTTTACATACAATTTGGCGTTGCGCATGACCACCTTGGTGGCTACGATGTCATCAAACAGCTGAATCTCTGTTTTACGCGCTTTGTCTTTTCCGTATTTCTTTTTTAGGGTTTTAAAATAATCGATCGCATAGCTGATCAGGTTGTTTAGGTGATCCTTAACCTGGGCGATCTTGTCCTCCAAGCTTTCTATAAACTGCCGGGCCTTGTCAAGGTCAAATTTGGAAATCTTTTTAATCCGGATCTCTGTCAGGCGGACAATGTCCTCAGCAGTCACCGGGCGCCGCAGGTGTGCAGTATAAAGGGCCAATCCTTTGGCTATGGCAGAGAGTACACCTTCCCAGGTGTTTTCCTCTTCAATATCACGGTAAATACGGTGCTCGATAAAAATTCGCTCCAAAGAGGCAAAATGCCACTGTTCCTCCAATTCGTTTAACTGAATCTCCAGTTCTTGCTTTAACAGGGCAACGGTATGATCGGTCGATTGTTTTAAAATATCGGACACCCCCATAAATACGGGTTTGTTGTCTTCAATCACACAACACAAGGGGGCTATAGAATTTTCACAGTTGGTAAACGCGTATAGGGCATCGATGGTTTTGTCGGGAGAAATACCGTTAGGCAAATGCACCAGGATTTCTACATTGGCAGCAGTATTGTCTTCTATTTGACGGATCTTAATCTTTCCTTTGTCATTGGCTTTTAGGATGGAATCAATCAGGGAAGATGTATTCGTCCCATAAGGAATCTCGTTGATGACCAGCGTCTTTTTATCCAGTTGGGCAATCTTGGCCCTTACCCGTATCCTACCCCCTCTTTTGCCATCATTATAGGCTGTAAAATCGGCGATACCACCTGTTAGAAAATCCGGTACCAGGCTAAAACTACGACCCCGAAGGTATTTGATAGAAGCATCGATGAGCTCGTTAAAATTATGGGGTAATATCTTGGTAGAGAGGCCTACAGCGATCCCCTCAGCACCCTGTGCGAGCAGCATAGGGAATTTTACCGGAAGGTCTACCGGTTCTTTTTTCCGGCCGTCATAGGAGGCCTGCCATTCCGTCGTTTTGGGATTGAAGACTACCTCAAGGGCAAAGGTTGACAAACGGGCTTCTATATAACGGGAAGCCGCTGCCCGGTCACCGGTCAGAATGTTCCCCCAGTTTCCTTGCATATCGATTAGCAGTTCCTTTTGACCAACCTGCACCATGGCATCGGCAATGGAAGCATCTCCATGCGGATGGTACTGCATGGTATGCCCAACGATATTGGCCACCTTGTTATAGCGGCCGTCATCTAGGTCTTTCATGGCGTGCAGTATACGGCGTTGTACGGGCTTAAAGCCGTCTTTGATGGCTGGTACTGCCCGTTCCAGTATGACATAGGAGGCATAGTCGAGGAACCAGTCCTGGTACATCCCTGTTACCTTGGTAATGGTTTCCTGGTTTCCGGGCTTTTCGCTAAGTGGGGCTTGGTGTTCTTCTTGCATCTTAGGCTTCTTCTACGAGATCGAGTTCTACTTTCAGGTTTTCAATGATAAATTTCTGGCGATCGGGGGTATTCTTACCCATATAAAATGCCAGCATGCGTTCGATCGGGGTTTCCCGGTCGAGCATAACCGGGTCGAGTCGGATATCGTCACCGATAAAATGGATAAACTCATCGGGGGATATTTCTCCCAAACCTTTAAATCGGGTAATCTCCGGCTTGCCCTTAAGACTTGTTATTGCTTGGCGTTTTTCCTCTTCCGAATAGCAATAAAAGGTCTGTTTCTTGTCACGGACCCTAAACAAGGGGGTTTCCAGGATATAGAGATGCCCTTCTTTGATCAACTCCGGAAAGAACTGTAAGAAGAAGGTAATGAGTAGCAGGCGGATATGCATACCGTCTACATCGGCATCCGTGGCAATGACAATATTATTATAGCGCAGGTTCTCAAGGCCTTCTTCGATGTTAAGGGCCGCCTGTAAGAGATTGAATTCCTCGTTCTCATAAACGATCTTCTTACTCATATTGTAAGAATTCAGGGGTTTTCCCCGTAAACTAAAGACCGCCTGGGTGTTGACATTCCTAGATTTGGTAATGGAACCACTCGCGGAATCTCCCTCGGTGATAAATAGGGTGCTGTCCAGCCTGTTGTCTTTTTTTAGGTCGTTCAGGTGTACCCGGCAATCGCGGAGCTTCTTGTTGTGCAGGCTGGCTTTTTTGGCCCGTTCCCTGGCCAATTTCCGAATTCCTGAAAGGTCTTTGCGTTCCTTTTCAGCCTGGAGAATCTTCCGTTGGATACTTTCTGCAGTACCTGGATGTTTGTGCAGGTAATTATCGAGCTGGGTCTTGATAAAATCATTGATAAAGGTCCGAACCGTTGGCAAGCCGCCGCCCATTTCCGTAGAACCGAGCTTGGTCTTGGTTTGGCTTTCAAATACGGGCTCCATGACCTTGACACTGATGGCAGACACAATGGATTTCCGGATGTCAGAAGCCTCGTAATTCTTCCCAAAGAAATCCCTGATGGTTTTTACCAGGGCTTCCCTAAAGGCGTTCTGGTGGGTCCCTCCCTGGGTGGTGTGCTGTCCGTTGACAAAGGAATGGTATTCTTCGCTGTATTGGGCCTTGCTGTAGGTAATGGCTACCTCAATATCCTCGGCTTTTAAGTGGATGATCGGAAAGAGCATACTCTCCTCTGCAATGTTTTCTTCCAGTAAGTCTTTTAATCCGTTCTCCGAAATGTATTTTTCACCGTTAAAGACCAGGGTCAGTCCTGGGTTAAGGTAAACATAGTTTTTGACCATCTTTACAATGTACTCGGCACGGTACTTAAATTTTGTAAAAATGCTGCTGTCCGGTACAAAGGAGACCTTGGTTCCTTTTCTGAGGGAAGAAGTCTGTGGTGCTACCTGCTGGGTGATGTTCCCTTGCTCAAATTCAGCAAAGACTGTTTGGCCCTCCCGGATGGATTGTACTTTAAAATAGGAAGACAAGGCATTGACCGCCTTGGTCCCTACTCCGTTCAAACCGACGGATTTCTTAAAGGCCCGGGAATCGTACTTACCCCCAGTATTCATTTTGGAGACCACGTCTACCACCTTACCCAGGGGAATACCCCGGCCGTAGTCACGGACAGTCACCAGGGCCTCGTCCACCGAAAGTTCGATGGTCTTACCAGCGCCCATCACAAATTCATCAATGGCATTGTCCAGTACTTCTTTAATCAGGA
>JASMME010000063.1 GCA_030748365.1 Lutibacter sp. | reverse complement strand
ACCAGTCATTCGGATGGTTCTTCAGTAACTGGGGACCTGGATTTGCTGCTGATGGGGTAGATGGGTACTTGAATGACCCTGCACAAAAGATTGCAGCGGACGGAACGGTAGAACACCCTTATTCTTCTTCCGCATTCCTAAACAACTTCAACGGTGGAAACAACCAGCTACTTAACGAGTATAGCGGTACGCGCTACGAGTGGAAGCCCTACAACAGTGTGGAGCGCTTCTTTAGGTCTGGTGATATCAGCAACACCTCTATCAATGTAAGAGGCGGAAATGCTGACCTAAGCTATAACGTAAACTATTCTCACCTAGATGAAAAAGGATTTACGCCCGGAAACGGTCTTAAAAGAAATGCGATTTCCGTTGGTGGACGTGCCAAACTAAGCAACAAGTTTAGTGTAAACGCTACCCTGAACTTCGCCAGTACTGACATGAAATCTCCTCCAGTTGCTGCGAGTAGGGGTAATGGTGGTATTTCTGGAACGTCTGTATTCGGACACGTATTCTTTACACCCAGAAACGTAGACTTGATGGGACTGCCTTATACCATTCCTGAAAACGGTGGAAGTATCTACTACCGTAATGGTAACGACATCATCAACCCAAGGTGGATTGTTGAAAACTCCAGTATGAACCAGCTTACCAACCGTGTATATGGTGCAGCAACTATTTCATATGAAATAAATGATAACCTGAACATTAGCTACCGTGGTGGTATTGACTGGTACAACGAAAGAAATACTGAGTACTCTAATAAGAATGGTGTTGAATTCGATACCAATGTATACGGATACCTACAGACGTGGGACAACAACATTCGTATCAACAACAACTATATTGCTTTGAGCGGTGATTATGAATTTGACGACTTCGGTCTGACCTTTATCGCCGGTGCAAACAGTATGGGAAGAACTTATGAGCGACAAGGGGTGTCCAGTTCAGGACAAATCGTAATGGGCGTGCAAAGACACTTCAATTATGAAAACCAAACGCCTATCCAATACGGTAGTAGAAAAAATGAGGCCGGTATTCTTGCTGAAGCAGCCTTGGACTACAGAGACTATGCCTTCCTAACACTTTCAGGAAGAAAGGACTGGATCTCCAATATGCCAAAAGAAAACAACAGCTTGTTCTACCCCAGTGCAAGTATCTCTTTCTTGCCTACTGCAGCCTTTGAAGAAATGAAGTCTGATGCACTTAGCTACCTAAAATTACGGGCCAGTATTGGTCAGTCTGCAGGATTCCCATCGGGCTATCCCTCAGTGAACACGGTAGATCAATACACACAACAAAGTGGTGGTGCAGCTGGAGATATCGTACAAAATACGGTTAGTAACTTCAAAGCAAACCCGGACCTAAAACCAGAACTTATTAGTGAGATTGAATTTGGTTTTGACGCCAGAATGTGGGACAACCGAATTGACCTAGGTGTTTCTTACTACGATAAAGCTACTACGGACATGATCGTATATAAGCCTTTATCACCAGCCTCTGGATACACACAAACCCAAGACAATATTGGTAAAGTAGAAGGCTCTGGTTGGGAGATCGACCTGGGAGTTGACCTAGTCAGAACTGATGAAATCAACTGGAATTCGCGTATGAACTTCACTACCAGTGAGCAAATCGTAACCGAACAGGAAGATGACCAAATCATATTTGGTGGTTCTTCTGCCGGATGGTTGGGTGGTAACGCCGCAATCAAAGGAGAGCAATTGGGTGTGATGGTAGGAACAGCCATTGCCAGGGATGCCAACGGAAATTACCTAGTAAACAGTTTGGGTAGCTACAAAACAGCTGAGAACATCGTCTTACCCGACGGACGTTCTATTACCCCAATCATCGGTAATCCAAACCCTGACTATGTAATGAACTTTATCAACTCATTGTCTTATAAGAACTTCAATCTTGGATTCCAGATCAGCCATACCAAAGGAGGTGACATTGCGTCTACCACCGTAGCTACCCTTTTAGGAAGGGGGCTGATCACCGCCACTGAGAACAGAAAAAATACCTTTATCCTACCGGGTATCAATGAAAACACCGGTCAGGCCAATCAGGTACAGATTAACAACTCACAATACTACTTCTCCAACGTGCTGTTTGGCCCTAAGGAGTTAACTGTATACGACGGTTCTGTTATCCGTTTACAAGAAGTATCGCTGGGCTATACCTTCCCTGACAGCTACCTTGACAAAACGCCCTTCGGAAGCTTGTCAATCACTGCCAGTGGCTATAACCTATGGTACGATGCTTACAACATGCCTGAAAGTGCAAACTTTGACCCGAACGTAGCCGGTGCCGGAGTTGGTAACAGTAGGGGATGGGATTATATGAATGGCCCGAGTTCTAAACGATGGGGTATCAGTCTAAAAGCATCCTTTTAATCAATAAAATACAAGAATCATGAAAAGAATATATAAATTTTTATTAATGACAGTGGTAGCTACCAGTACCTTGTTCTACTCGTGTGAGACCACCGAGATGGAAATTCTGGCCAGCCCCAATGAGCTGTCACCCGATCAGGCTGATGCGGACCTCTTGCTGAATACCGTGCAAAAGGCCTATCGCTCATCGCAAATAACGTTTAACAACCTGAGTGGCGACCTGAGCCGTATCGACTATATGTTCGGAAGGGAGTATTTTTCAAACTACCCTGGCGGAACACTTGACGGACCTTGGAATAACCTTTACAGCTCCATGATCCCAGATATTGAAGCCATGGAAGCGCTTAATTCATCAGACAATGACCTGTCATTTCACCTGGGAATTTCCAAAGCCATGCAGGGGCACACGATGATGCAACTGGTTGATTTCTTAGGAGACATCGTTTGGGCCGAAGCAAACCAACCCAACGAATATCCTGCCCCCAATTTAGAAGATGATGCGGGTGTTTACGCTGCTGCTGAAGCAATGCTAGACGAAGCGATGGGGTATTTAAACAACGCTTCCGGAGCCGGATCGGCTACTGACCTTTACTACGGTGGAGATGTCAGCAAATGGAAAAAGTTGGTAAACACGCTTAAGATGCGTGCGAACCTGACCAAAGGAAACTGGCAGGCAGTTGCCGATGCCACAGAGGTGATTGCGAGCAATGCTGATGATTTTGAATTTGCCTATGGCACACAAGCCTTGTCTCCAGACACACGTCATCCTGACTACGCATCTGATTATACCTCTTCAGGGGCCAATATCTACCAGTCTAACTGGTTGATGAATACAATGATGCCAACCTTTGATCATATTTATTGGAATCTATGGGGTAACTACGATACTGGTGATTATATAGAAGGGGATGACCCAAGACGTAGGTACTACTTTTACAGACAAACCTATAACACGCCAGGTAGTGAATCATTCATCCTGTACAACGATGTTTCAGGTGCTGTTTATGCCTATCCCTCGGATTTTGGTTTGGATTCTTCTGATGGTGAAACCCTACAATGTTCGCTTCAATCGGTACCTGGTCACCTTGAGCTGACACCGGATGCAGAAACCTGGTGTGGACTTCACCTAGGTTACTGGGGAAGAATGCACGGAAATGATGAAGGAACACCTCCGGATAACTTTACCAGAACTGCAGTGGGTGTATACCCTGCCGGTGGAAGTTTTGATAACCAATATGACATTCCTGTTTATATGTCAGGGTCTGGTATTTCAAACCTACCTCATGGAGCGGTTGGTCTTGGTAAAGGCGGTGGTGGAAATGGTATCGAACCCATCTACCTCGCTTCTTATGTAGACTTTATGAAAGCAGAAGCCAATATGCACTTGGGTAACCATGCAGCAGCGGCTACACACCTAGAAGCAGGTATGACTAAGTCGATTGGTAAAGTTATGAGCTTTGGAGCCAAAGACCCCAATGCTAACTCAGCGCTTTTCCCAGCGAGTACACATGTAGATACCTTTATTGCAAATATTCTTGCTGAATTTAATGCCGCAGCGGCTTCATCAGCTACAGACGGATTCGGATTCCCAGTTGCCAAGGATAAGATGGATATTTTAGGAGAACAGTACTTTATTGCCATGTATGGTGGTGCTGGAGATGCCTATAACTTTATCAGAAGGACTGGGTATCCAAGAACCTTGTCCAGGATGATTGAACCCAATCCTGGAACGTTCCCACGAACCTTGTTGTATCCATCAGGAGAAGTCAGTGCAAATTCCAATATTTTGCAAAGAACTGACAATGCCACCAAGGTATTCTGGGACAATGGTGTAACAAACCCCGCTAATTAATAAAAAACACACGAAATCATGAAAAATATATTTAAGTTATTCTTATCCTTATTGATGGTGGCTTCCTTCAACGCTTGTTCGGAGGGGGGAGACAACGTTGTTGATGAGGTACTGGATCATGAAACAGGCGCTGTTTTAAGAACCATTGAGATCATAAACGCTACCCTTAACTCAAGTATCCCTACCTCTGAGTTCTCGGTAACAGTAGAAGAACAAGATGAAGAAGATGGTGCCTTGTTGCAAAGTATGGACGTATACGTCTCTATGAGAGACCTAACGCCTGAGAACGGTACAACCGTTGCCACTGATGTATTTATAAAATCTGTAGATGCTTCAGCTTTTACCGCAGGACCTCACGGTTTGCCAAGGACAACCGTTTCAATGACTTTTGGAGACGCTGCCACAGCAATGGGCTTGTCTTCAGCTGACTATGCCCCTGGTGACGTTTTTGAAGTGGAACTGAGACTGAACCTGACAGATGGCCGTACCTTTGGTGCTGCCAGTGCCGGTGGTATCATTACCGGTGGTTTCTTTTCTTCACCCTTTAAGTACAACGCCTTAATTATCTGTTCTCCTGCACCCGGTGACTACCGTGTAGAAATGCAGGATTCCTATGGTGATGGTTGGCAAGGTAGCGGTATTGAAATTACCATTGACGATACGGTGGTATATGCCGATCTTGCTGACTATTGGTCAACAGGAGAAGGTCCTTATTCTTCAGGAACCTTTAACTTTACGGTACCAGCAGGTTCGAGCCTGCTAACCTGGAACTATACTGGTGATGCATGGCCTTCGGAAGTTAGCTTCCAGGTCTATGGTCCTGGTAATGTATTGTTGGGCGAATTTGTTTCACCCAACCCAGGGTTGTTACCTATCACACTTTGTGCTGAATAAGTAAACCTTTGTATTGTAATAAAAAAAAAGAGCTTTATATAAAGCTCTTTTTTTTTATTTTTGAACTAGCTAAACTTTCATATATGAGATCATTGTTCGTGTTATGGGCCTTTTGGTGTTGTCTTAGTGGTTGTACTAAAAAAACGACTGACTTGCCACCACATTTTCAAAAAATACCCGCCGGAAAAAGCGGGCTTTCCTTTAACAACAGCCTTCAGCACGACCTGCAAACAAGTTTTAACCTTTTCGACTACGACTATTTTTACAACGGAGCCGGTGTGGGGGTGGAAGACCTAAACAACGACGGGCTAAAGGATATTTTCTTCTGTGGCAACCAAGTGCCCAATAAACTTTTCCTCAACAAAGGGGGGCTGGTCTTTGAAGATGTATCAGATCATGCGGGTATCAATACTGGTAAATACTGGGCAAACGGCGTTAGTTTTGCAGATGTAAACCAGGATGGATGGATGGATATCTACGTATCTCAGGGCGGACCGCATACCAGGGCTCAACGGGGCAATCTTCTGTATATCAACCAGCAAAACATGACCTTTAAAGAACAGGCCCACGAAGTTGGCTTAGACGACCAGGGAATCAGCACACAAAGTGCCTTTTTTGACTATGACAAAGACGGTGACCTGGACTGTGTGGTCATGAATGAAAATGCGTATTATGGGGTAGACCCTGCCCGCTTTTATCAACTACTCTCAGACAAAGAAAAGCTAGAAAAAAATAGCAGTCACCTCTATAGAAACGAAGGGGGTATCTTTGTATCAGTGACCGAAGCGGCAGGCCTGTTAAAACCGAGTTTCGGGCTGGGATTGTGTGTGGGGGATATCAACAATGACTCCTGGCCGGATATTTACATCGCCAACGATTATTACGTCCCGGATGCCCTCTATATAAACAACCAAGATGGCAGCTTTACCGACCGTATAAAAGAACGCACCCAACAGGTGTCGTTCTACGGGATGGGGCTTGATATTGCCGATATCAACAATGACAACCTGGAAGATATCTTTGTGCTGGATATGGCTTCCACAGACCATGTACGCTCGAAGACCCTGATGGCTTCCATGAATGTACCTAGGTTTCATTTCTTAACACAAACACTGGGATTGCAGCACCAGTATATGTACAATTCCCTGCAACTAAACCTGGGAAACAACCAATTTCACAACATTGCACAACTGACGGGCATGTCTAAAACCGACTGGAGCTGGGCAGGACTTATCTTTGATACTGATCACGACAGCCAGGAAGATGTATACGTGACCAATGGCTATCGGCGCTATGCACTGGACAATGACGCTAAAACCAACATTGTAAAGGCCAAGCAACAATACAAAGGAAAAGTTCCATTAGCGGTCAAAGAACGTATTTACAATGAACTGCCTTCGGAAAAACTGTCAAACATCCTCTATAAAAACCTTGGAGAACTGCGTTTTAAAGACCAGACTGAGACAGCCAACTTACAAGATCCTTCTTTTTCGAACGGAGCAGCCTATGCCGATTTAGACAACGATGGCGACCTAGACATCGTAGTGAACAATATAGATGCCGAGGCTTTTTTGTACCGAAACAATGCGGTGGAAAACAAGCTGGGGAACTTCCTAAAAATCATTCCAAAAGGACAGCAGTCTGAAAGCTTTGCCAAGGTACGGATCTCATTTGACGGTCTCAACAAAACCAAGGAATCTAAAAGGGTCCGTGGCTACCTCTCGTCGGTAGATAACAGCCTGCATTTTGGCCTTGGAAACACAACAAGTGTAGACAGCCTGGAAATACGATGGCCCTCCGGAAAGGTTGAAAAACGCTACAATATACAGGCCAATACCACCCTGGTACTCCAAGAAAAAGAAGCCTTGAAAGGCATAGAGGAAGCAACCGAGACATCATACCGCTTTGAAGCCTCAACAGAACACCTTCACCACAAGCATGTTGAAAATGACTTCAACGATTTTAAAAAAGAAGGGCTGCTCCCTTATAAGCAGTCTACCCTGGGGCCTTCTATGGCAAAAGGGGATGTCAACAAAGACGGAAGAACAGACCTCTATATTGGCGGAGCAAGTGGAACCGGAGGGGCACTATACCTACAAACCGACAAGGGCTTTAACAAGGTGGCACAGGCTGCTTTTGAAGC
>JASMME010000062.1 GCA_030748365.1 Lutibacter sp. | reverse complement strand
GAACCCTGATTTTCTCTCCAGCAGCCACCATTCTTGAAGGTTTGACCTTCTCATCATGAACTTTTACCTGGCCCTTTTTACATGCATCTGCCGCGAGGTTTCGGGTTTTATAATAACGAACACACCACAAAAATTTGTCGATTCTCATATAATAAAGTTAAAATTTGCCATTTCACTTTCAGCAAAGATAGGAAAATACTATCTTGCGCCTGCTAAAATCGAGGGTCAATGATGTCTGGTACTTATTGACGTTTAAGGTCGGTAATATTCCGAAATTATTTACCCAGATTTGCTTGATACGATAAAGTAAAATATATGAAAAGAACATACCTGAGCATTTTTTTAATCACTGCGTTGGCCGTTTTTTCCTGTGGGGAAGACACGGGTAGCAATGATTTTGATGCTGCGGCACAATCTTTGACAGATGATGCAGCGCTGATTGACTATTTGCAAACACATTACTTGAATGAAGATGACGGGGGTATTTGGACAATTTCAGCGGGAGAAACCCCGTTGATGGATGCAGTCCAATCCCAAACTGTTGTTAATAATGACGTCAGTTATACGCTCTACCGATTGATGCTGCAGGAAGGTGTGATGGCAGCTCCTACACGGGCCGATTCTGTATTGGTAACCTATACTGGTATGCTGATGGACAGTACGGTCTTTGACAGTAGCAGTAATAGGTTGTGGTTTTCCCTGACGAGTGTGGTAGATGGCTGGTCTCACGGCCTGACCAATTTTAAGGCAGGACAGCGGGTTGTTAACCCAGATGAGTCTTTTTATTATGAAAACTCGGGAGAAGGCTTCCTCTTTATCCCTTCAGGATTGGCCTACGCCAATGCACCTCAGGTAACCATTCCTGAAAATTCGCCCCTGATTTTTAAAATAACACTGAACGATGTCAACGATGCTGACCACGATCAGGATGGTATCCTATCTATTGATGAAGACTTGGATGGTGATGGCAATGTAAAAAATGACGATACCGATGGTGACGGAACGGCAGATTACCTAGATACGGACAATTCTTAAGCCTTGTATACCGAATTTGTCATATCCCGCGCAGGCGGGATTTTTTATTTGGTGTCATATTGGCATATATTAAAAAATGGCAATACTTTTGCAAGCGAATTACTGACGCGCATGTTAATGAATAATTTTTATGAGTAAAAAGAAAGACATACAGGACGAAAAGAGCCAAGATGTAAAGGAAGAAAAACAAGCCATCAGCAAAGAGGAACAGTTGGCTTTAGACCTGGCAAAGGAAAAAGATAAATTTCTTAGACTGTTCGCTGAATTTGAGAATTACAAAAAGCGGACTGCCAAAGAGCGCATAGACCTCTTTAAAACTGCCAGTGAAGAACTCATGATCGTTTTGTTGCCGATTTTGGATGATTTTGACAGGGGCCTTAACGAACTCAAGAAGGAGAAGGATCCCACTTTGTTGGAAGGGATGGAGCTAATCAGTAATAAGCTGCTGAATGCTTTGACCCAAAAGGGATTGGCTGCCGTAGAGGCCCAGGCAGGAGATGATTTTGATGTGGAGAAACACGAAGCCATCACCCAGATACCAGCTCCTTCACCAGCCCTGAAAGGAAAGATTGTAGATGTGGTTGAAAAAGGGTATATACTCGGAGAAAAGGTGATTCGCTACCCGAAGGTTGTAGTTGGTCAGTAGAACATCCCTTGGGGAGTCCCTACTAAGTATGTCCGAGACGATAGCAATATAAGATAAAACGAATACCAAGCCATTTAAAAACACCTTTACAAGTGGGCTTATTTACCGTGCTTTGTCTGAAGAATAGTGGCGTACGTGTTTAGCGGTGCACAACGGATTAATTTACGATCGGATAATTATTAAAATTTAAACGTGTGAAACAAGATTATTACGAAATACTAGGGGTTTCCAAGAATGCTACCGGGCCTGAAATAAAGAAGGCTTACCGGAAAATGGCGATCAAGTACCATCCTGATAAGAACGCGGGTGACCAGGCGGCTGAAGAGAAATTTAAGCAGGCTGCCGAGGCCTATGAAATATTGAGTGATGCTGATAAAAAGGCCCGTTACGATCAGTTTGGACATGCCGCTTTTGAAGGCGGTGCCGGCGGCGGCGGTTTTGGTGGTAGCATGAATATGGAAGATATATTCAGCCAGTTTGGCGATATTTTTGGTGGTGCATTTGGTGGATTTGGTGGCGGATCGCGTGGCAGGGCACGGGTCAAAGGTAGTAACCTTAGAATTCGCGTCAAACTTAGCCTAGAGGAAGTTGCCAATGGCGCTGATAAAAAGGTAAAGGTCAAAAGAAAAATAAAGGCACCAGGGGTTCGCTATAAGTCCTGTGATACTTGTAACGGTAGTGGCCAGGTAATGCGGGTCACCAATACCATACTGGGTAGAATGCAATCCGCGTCTACCTGCCCGTCATGTCAGGGAGCTGGTGAGCTAATTAGCCACCGCCCAAAGGAGGCAGATGCCCAAGGAATGCTTGTCAGTGAAGAAACCGTTTCTATCAAAATTCCCGCAGGTGTCACAGAAGGCGTTCAGTTAAAAGTCAACGGAAAAGGAAATGCAGCACCTGGAAATGATGCCCTAGATGGAGATTTGTTGGTGGTCATTGAAGAAGCAGCACATCCGACCTTAAAAAGAGAGGGCACTAACCTTCACTATGACCTGTACATTAATTTTTCTGAAGCAGTGTTGGGTTGTGCCAAGCACATCGACACTGTAACGGGCAAGGTGAAGATTAAAATTGACCCCGGCACCCAATCCGGAAAGATTCTTCGATTGCGTGGAAAGGGATTGCCGAGTATTGATCGTTATGGACATGGAGACCTGTTGGTTCATACCAATGTATGGACTCCTCAAAATCTGAGCAAGGAACAAAAGCAATTTTTTGAGAAAATGATCCACGATGACAATTTTGCACCCAACCCCTCAAAGTCCGACAAATCATTTTTTGAAAAAGTAAAGGATATGTTCTCGTAAATGCCAGATTATTAAGAGGTAAAAAAAATGTAGAAAATACTTTTATATGTCGAAAAAGTATCCTACATTTGAGTAATGTTTTTAGAACGTTCTAGTTCTAGAGACTTTCTTTTTCATAGCAATTTTCCCACTCTTTTAGAGTGGGTTTTTTTTTAGAAAAAAAACGTATTTTTGCCAATAATAAGCAGGTTGTCTTATCGCTCTGTTTTCAGAGAGGAAAGTCCGGACACCACAGAGTAGCATAGCGGATAACATCCGTCAGATGTAAATCTAGGACCAGTGCAACAGAAAGCAAGTACAGTGCGGCTGTAGTGAAATCAGGTAAACTCTATGCGGTGCAATGCCATGTATATTGAAATTTTAAAGTGACTCGCTTTATTTCAAGGGGTAGGCAGCTAGAACCACGGAGTAATTCGTGGTCCAGATAAATGATAAGAACTTTTTAAGTACAGAATCCGGCTTATAGGCCTGCTTATTATTTTACGATATTCTTAAAAAAATGGGGAGAAAGAGCTTCTTTTTTTGATAATTTTAAAATTCGGCTTCTTGCTTACAATTAAAAACACAAAAATAAATTATTTGTTACGAATACTTTAATTAACACGGCTGTTTTTGTACCTTGTCGAGCGGTTAAATAAATAATAATTATACGATAAATAAATATGGCTTTTGATATAGAAATGATTAAAGGTGTGTATCAGAGAATGGTGGAGCGTGTTGATGCTGCCAGGGATGTGGTTGGCAAACCTTTGACGCTAGCGGAGAAGATTCTTTACAATCACTTATGGGATGGCCTACCTACCAAGGCTTTTGAAAGAGGAACGGATTACGTGAACTTTGCCCCTGACAGGATTGCCTGCCAGGACGCTACTGCCCAAATGGCCCTGCTACAATTTATGCAGGCTGGAAAAAGCAAGGTAGCAGTTCCTACGACGGTACATTGTGATCACTTGATTCAGGCAAAAATTGGGGCGGATAAGGATTTACAGGCTGCACTGAATACCAGCAGTGAGGTTTTTAACTTTCTGGCTTCGGTGTCTAATAAATACGGTATTGGTTTTTGGAAGCCGGGTGCCGGTATTATCCACCAGGTAGTCCTTGAGAATTACGCCTTTCCAGGCGGTATGATGATCGGAACTGATTCGCATACGGTCAATGCGGGAGGTTTGGGAATGATTGCCATTGGTGTAGGTGGTGCAGATGCGGTGGATGTCATGGCCGGAATGGCCTGGGAACTCAAGTTTCCCAAGCTAATCGGTGTCAAATTGACTGGAAAACTGTCCGGTTGGACTGCGCCCAAGGATGTCGTCCTAAAAGTAGCCGGTCTACTGACCGTTAAAGGAGGAACGGGCTGTATCGTAGAGTATTTTGGTGAAGGGGCCACTTCCTTGTCAGCTACCGGAAAAGGAACCATCTGTAATATGGGGGCTGAGATAGGTGCCACAACTTCTACCTTTGGCTATGATGCATCCATGGCACGTTACTTGCGTGCTACTGGGCGCGATGAAGTGGCTGATGAAGCCAATAAAATTGCCGATTACCTAACAGGAGATGCTGCTGTATATGACCAACCAGAAAAATATTTCGATCAGGTTATTGAGATCAACCTGGATGAGTTGAAGCCTCATTTAAACGGTCCTTTTACGCCTGACCTGGCTACAGAGGTAGGTAGTATGACTGAAAAAGCCATCCAGGAGGAATGGCCTCTTAAAGTTGACTGGGGCTTGATAGGTTCTTGTACCAACTCATCCTATGAAGATCTTTCCAGGGCAGCTTCAGTTGCCAAACAGGCCCTCGACAAGAAATTAATAGCCAAGGCAGATTTTGGTATCAATCCCGGTTCAGAACAGGTACGCTATACCGCTTCAAGGGATGGTTTACTACAGATTTTTGAAGACCTAGATGCCAAAATATTTACCAATGCCTGTGGTCCCTGTATTGGTCAGTGGGACAGAAAAGGCGCTGACAAACAAGAAAAAAATTCAATAGTTCACTCCTTTAACCGTAACTTTTCAAAAAGGGCTGATGGCAATCCAAACACCCATGCTTTTGTAGCCTCGCCGGAAATGGTAGCGGCCATAGCCATATCGGGAAAATTAGATTTTAACCCGCTGAGCGATACCCTGATCAACCAGGATGGTGAAGAGGTAATGCTTTCAGAGCCTACTGGTTTTGAGTTGCCTCCCAAAGGCTTTGACGTGGACGATCCTGGTTATATAGCGCCTGTTACGGATGGATCCTCGGTAGATGTGGTGGTCAGTCCTGATTCTGAACGCTTACAATTGCTAAGCCCTTTCCAACCCATTGGAAGCGAGGTACGGGGTGCCAAACTACTGATCAAGGCCCATGGAAAGTGTACGACAGACCATATTTCAATGGCGGGCCCCTGGCTGCGTTTTCGTGGACACCTCGACAATATTTCCAATAACTGTTTGATCGGGGCAGTCAATGCTTTTTCCAAAGAGACGAACCGTGTTAAAAACCAACTGACAGGTGCTTATGCTCCGGTTCCGGATACGGCAAGGGCTTATAAGGCCCAAGCTGTGTATTCGGTGGTGGTAGGCGATCACAATTATGGGGAGGGATCCTCCAGGGAACATGCCGCCATGGAACCCCGCCATTTAGGGGTGGCAGCGGTCATTGTTAAATCCTTTGCCAGGATCCATGAAACCAACCTAAAAAAACAGGGAATGTTGGGTCTTACCTTTGCGGATGAGAACGATTATGACCTAATCCAGGAGGACGATACGTTTAATTTCCTTGATTTGGATGCCTTTGCTCCCGGTAAACCCTTGTCTTTGGAACTCGTACATGCTGATGGTAGTACCGATTGTATTACCTTGCATCACAGCTACAACCAAAGTCAGATAGATTGGTTTAATGAAGGCTCTGCCCTCAACCTTATAAAACAACAGCAAGCTTCCTAAAAAGGGCTATGTTTCTTATATAAAAAGGGTGCTAATAGCACCCTTTTTTGTACTATAAAACGTATGTTTGTAAACATCGGAACCAACGTATATACAAAGTTTATACCTTCCTGGATCAGGAAGCATGCCTCTAACCTTGTTTTTGTAGGATTGCTCGCTATGATGCTCTACAGTCCAACAAGGGTGTGGGTGTTACGCCAATTTACCTGGGCACCGTCAAGCATTCCGGTGGCGGAAAGAAAGCAATTAGCTTCCGTTGATTGGCAGTTAAAGGGCTTGAACACTCCTGATCTGAATCTAAAAGACCTACGTGGAAGGCCTGTTATCGTCAACTTTTGGGCGACTTGGTGTCCGCCTTGCAGGGCAGAAAAGCCCCTGTTTCAGCAACTGTATAACGACTATCAATCGTCGGTGTATTTTCTGTTTATTACCAACGAGTCCAGTGAGCAGGTAGCTGCATTTTTTGAAAAGGAGGGGTATCAATTACCTGCCTACCAATCAGTAAGTCTCCCTCCGGACTTATTTCGTACGACCAATAGCATTCCCAGAACTTTCCTGATCGATCAAACAGGCAGTGTCCTGATTGAAAAAACAGGGGCAGCAAACTGGAACAGTGCTAAGATTAGGCGTTTATTGGATGAATTGTCAGCTATCAGTAAAAAGGACTAAGCAACAGGGACTTATTTTTTGATCTTATCTAGGACCTGTAGGATGATCTCGCATCCTTGTTGGATTTCTGTTTCAGAAATGGTTAGGGGAGGGGTGATGCGTACAGCCCTTCCTTCGAAAAGTAACCAAAAGAGTAGCAGTCCTTTACTGAGGCATGCTAAGATTACCTTACTGGCCAGTTCAGGGCTGGGAAGCATTAGGGCCAGCATCAATCCTTTGCCCCGAATCTCTGTAATCAGTGGGTGTTGTAGGTGGTTTCTAAATAACTGTTCTTTTACCAGACTATCAGCTATAAGATGTCCGCTGAGTAATTCACGGAGGGTTGCCAGGGCAGCAGCGGCCATTACCGGATGTCCGCCAAAGGTGGTGATATGTCCGAGCGCAGGTTGTTGCTGTAAGCAGGCCATCAAGCTATGTGAAGTGATAAAGGCTCCAATAGGCATACCGCCTCCCAGCCCTTTTCCGGTTACGAGGACATCTGGTACGACCCCGTAATGTTCACAACCAAAAAGTTTTCCGGTACGACCAATTCCCGACTGAATTTCATCCAGGATTAGGAGGGTGCCCATTTTCTTACAACGAGCCGCCACTTCAGCCAGGTAATTGTTTTTTGGTACGATAAAACCAGCACCTCCCTGGATGGTTTCCAGTATCACGGCAGCGGTTTTTTCGCTGATTCGTGACAGTGCATTAAGATCGTTGTAAGGCAGGC
>JASMME010000061.1 GCA_030748365.1 Lutibacter sp. | reverse complement strand
AGCGGAATTCGGAGGCGTACTCCACTTCCACGGGAATCCGGGCCAGGTCTTCAAAAAGGTATTCACCGACCAGTCCGGCATGCCAGGAGGTACCACAGGCAATGATGGTAATCTTTCCAGCGGCCTCAAAACGCGCCAAATGATCTTCCATCCCTCCTATCTTAAGGCTTTCGGAATCGGGCAGCAAGCGTCCCCTAAAGGTATCCGTAATGGCCCGGGGTTGCTCAAAAATTTCTTTTAGCATAAAATGATCAAAACCAGCCTTTTCAATATGTTCCAGACTCAACTGTAATTCCTGAATATGGGGCGTCACCTTGCTGTTGTCAGAAATCTTAAAAATCTTCAATCCTTTGGCGAGGTTCAATACGGCCGTCTCGTTGTCTTCCAGGTAAATGGTCCGGTTGGTATATTCGATAAAGGGGGAGGCATCTGAGCCGATATAATAAGCATCCTTGCCGATGCCAATGGCCAATGGACTGCCCAACTTGGCTACCACGACCTCTGTGGGTCTTTCCGTATCGAACACAGCGATGGCATAGGCGCCAATGACCTGGTTGAGGGCGATTTGAACCGCCATGCCCAGCTTGACCTTTTCCTTGCGCTGCACCTCTTCAATCAGGTTGACCAACACCTCTGTATCAGTCTCAGAATGAAAGGTATAACCTCGTTGTACCAGGCTTGTTCTCAGGGATTCATAGTTCTCGATGATGCCGTTGTGAACCAGTACAAGCCGCCCGGAATTGGAACTGTGGGGATGGGCGTTGACCTCATTGGGAACCCCATGGGTAGCCCAACGGGTATGACCGATACCCAGTGAACCTTCCGGGAGGGTTTCCCCTGCAGCCTTTTGTTCCAGGTCGGCCACTTTCCCCTTGGTTTTAAACAAGCTGAGTTGGCCATTGTAGAGGGCGACACCCGCACTGTCATAGCCACGGTATTCCAATCTTTTCAAGCCTTTTATAATAATAGGATAGGCATTTTCAGCACCCAGGTAACCTACAATTCCACACATACACTATTTTTTTTAATAATATTTCAAAACGAAGACAATCCTTCAGCAACTACCCTTCAAAGAAACGAAATAAAACAATACCAAACATCACCGAAAACAGTGATATGGCCCCTGACTGAAAAAACCATTCACAACAAGACGGCCATAGCAACTTGCTCTGCAAAAACCATGCCTATATTAAGCATACGCTGAGCAAACGAACAAAGTGGAATCGTATTATTTTGCACCCTGTATTTTTTTGTTCCTTGGGCGGCAAGATCGCACGTCCCTTAGAGAGCCAAGTACCCTAAACAAAGGCCTTTTTTTGATAATTGGAATTGTCGTTTTTTGGTGTTTTTAAGCTGTTTTTTGATGTTTTTTGGGTTATTTTAATCATTTTTTGGTGTTTTTTAGCTTTTTTTGATGTTTTTAGGAAATAGGGAATGGGGCTGGAAAATAGGGAATGGGCGTCTTGAATTGTTGCTTCGTTTGATCAAACACTGATGCGTTGGAAAAAAGCTTTAGAAAATCAAAGCAAACGTATCATAGTGAGTCATTCATGAACTCATAGCAGTACGCCTATCAAATGGCCTCCGACCTACTATAAAAACCTCCAGTAAGAAACATCGTGACAAAACAAGTCCTAAGACAAACACTGTGCGCCCGCTGCGGGCAAAACAGAAAAAGCATCTACAGCACCCGCTGCCTTGATCGCTGCAATCACCCGCGCTTCACAGTGAGCGTCTGTCATAGCCACCACACAGCCGCCACCACCTGAACCGACAATCTTGGCTGCGTTGGCCCCAGCCGAAAGGGCGGCAGTAACCATGGCATCGATCCGGGGAACGGTGATCTTTAAGCAATCGCGGAGGAGGGCATGGTGACGGTTCATCAATACCGCCAGTTTGTCTAGGTCGGGAGTGTGTTGCTGAAGTATTTTTCGCGCAGCCTGGGTAATCTCATGGTTACCAACCGCAGCGCGTAAATAATCCTGGTAAGCAGTTGCCACCATGGGTAAGAGGGTATCCAGTGAGTCGGTTCCAGCCTGACTGAGTTGAAAATCGGGTATATGGTGCCGTACCTGTTCAACAGCAGTCAGGGCACCATTTTTTAAATGGGCCAGCAAGCCCTCCGTATCCTTGGCAATTCCGGAAACCCCCACCACCAAGGGGCCAGGGCTCAGCTCAAAGGATTCCATATAATCATTTTCCGGCGCCAGGTAAATCAGCTGGCCAAAGCCAATACTGTACTGGTCCATCTTTCCGCCGGAAGCCCCCTGTTCCAATACCTCGGTCTCATAGGCCAGTTGGGCTAAGAATAAGGGGCTGAGTGCCTGCGCTGCTCCAAAGGCCCTTATCAAAAACTGAATCCAGGAGATGGTCAGGGCTGTAGAGCTCGACAAGCCTGCATTGACAGGTACATTACCGCTGATAAACACATCAAATCCGCTGGTCGGCTTACAGCCATAACGGCGGCAGACCTTTAAGGCCGTTCGGAGAAAATCGCCTGGAAGAAGGTCATCCAACGGATCATCAATCGGCAACTTTCGTACAGCCTTGATATCGGGCATTCTAATGTTAAACACCTTCTTGTTATTGGGGGTTGCAGTCAGGTCAATATAGCGATCAATCGCACAAGCAATAATGGGCAGTCCTAAGTAATCCTGGTGATCACCAAACAAACAGACCCTGGCGGGGGCCCTGGATACAATACGTGTGGATGTGCTGGATACCATGCTGAATACTAATTACGGGCTTTTCAAAGATAGGCAAATACAACAGGGACACCTATTGTAAGCGGCGTTTTGTAAATTGACTTTTTACAAAAATCACCCCAAGAATACCAACGTACAAAAACAATCCATCGTATACTGCCTTTGGGAAATCCTTTGGGCAAAGGCTAACAGCCTAGGATCTTCCTATCGACGATTTCCGGAAGACCGTCGCCGGTGCTGGGAGGCTTTTCGCGGACCCGCCCCAGTTGCGGACCGCTTACGATGCCTTGATTTTTTTCCTTGGTTCTTGGAAGGCGCCTCGGGAAAAGATGACCTGCTGTCTTACCTGGATTTTTCTGACAACCCCATGGCGGAAAACCCTCCATGGAATTATGTGTATTCCGCCAACAACCAACCTGACAGTATTGCCGGCCTCTTGTACCCAGGTTACTACCTTCCTGAAGACCGGGCAAAACGCATCGTGGAATTGCTGGAACCTAAAAATGACTGGGATAAAACAGCCTTTACCAAGATGATTACAGACGTCACTTCATCCGTGGCTCCCTCCATCGTTCAGGAACTGATAAAAGCAGGAACGCATGAGCAATGGAAAGGAACGGACAAAGAAGCCTGGCTGCTACTCAAAAACTGGGACGGATCGAACAGCCTGAATCAGACAGCGCCAACTATTTACAATAAATGGGTATATTTATACCTGAAAAACACTTTTGAAGACGAATTGGGTGAGGAGTGGTTCAAAGGACTCCTACCTACCCATCTGATGAAGCGAACCATTGCACAGCACCTTAAAAACGACCGCTCCGTTTGGTGGGATGACCTGAATACCTCAGACAAGACAGAGACAAAAAATGATATTTTGTTAAAGTCATTCAAAGAAACGGTGGCCGCTTTAAGAGAGCAATTGGGGGATGATCCCAGTCACTGGCAATGGGGAAAGGTACATACGCTGGAACACGAACACGCCTTGGGAAAGGTGGCTTTGCTCAAAAGTTTCTTGAATGTGGGCACCTTTTCAATGAACGGGGCCAGGGAAGTGATAGACAACCGGGGATACGACTATGATGATACTGGCGTATACCCTGTCAAAAACGGCCCCTCGACCAGAAGGGTGGTTGATTTTTCGGATGTGGAAAACAGTGTGAGCATTTTACCCACTGGTCAGTCCGGAAACCCCTTTAGCAAACACTATAAAGACCAGGCTGGTAGGTACGCAGCTGGTGAATTTAGAAAAATGAAACTCAATAAAAATGAGATTGTGGCTGTTTCATCAAAATTGACAGCAAAACCTAAGGATGAATAAACGAATTACCATCAAGCAAATCGCCCAGGCACTGAACGTTTCGATTTCAACAGTTTCGAAAGCGCTGAACGATAGCTATGAGATCAGTGAGGAGACCAAGAAGAAGATTCAGGACTACGCGGCCTTGCACAAGTACAAACCCAATACCCTGGCACTGAGTTTACAGAATAAGAAAACCCGGACCATCGGTATCTTGATTCCTAACATCCTAACCTATTATTTCGCCCGGGTACTCAGGGGAATTGAAAAGGTGGCCAATGAAAAAGGGTATAACCTCATCACCTGTATCACCAATGACTCCTATAAAAAAGAAGTCGACACCATCGAAATGCTTTCCAACGGAACCATTGACGGATTTATTGCCTGTATTTCCGTAGAGACCTTGAAAAAAGAAAAATTTGATCATTTTAACAGCGTCCTGGAAGACGGTACACCCATCGTGTTATACGACCGGGTCCACAAAGACATACTTTGTGACAAGGTGGTTACCGACAATGTAAAAAGCGCCTATAAAGCAACGCGCTTTTTGATGCGTTCCGGCTGCGAAAACATTGCCCTTATCTCAACTTCTGAAGGCTTGAATATTCATGAGTTCCGGGTAAAAGGCTACCTAAAAGCACTTACAAAATACGGGGTGGTGCCCAACGACAACCTGATTATACGTCAGGAAGGAGAAGAGGGCCTAAAAGAACGTATCAACGACATGTTAGACAAGCAACCAGTCGATGGTATTTTTACCATTGACGAGGTGTCAGGAGCGCTTACTACCCAGGTACTGAATAAGCGAAACATTCACATTCCGGAAGCCATTTCCATCGTAGGATTTACCAACGGTATCCTTTCGAGGTACAGTACGCCGCCGCTGTCAAGCGTCAATCGTTTTGCCCACACCACCGGCGAAACAGCTGCCAGAAGGTTGATTGATAAACTAGAGGGTAAGATCGATTTTGAAGATATCAATACCGAGATTATCCGCACCCAACTGGTGGAACGCGACTCGACCAAAAAATTGTTTATTAAGTTTTAAATACTGCACAACGCCAACCACCGGGCAAAGCCGGCTTAACAAGTATGTCTTTTTTTTACGTATGTTTGTCTGGTTGACATGGCTTGTTCCACCGCTCCTAGCAACGGAATAGGGTCACAATTCTAAAAAAATGCTATGCTTGTTAAAATTTTTGGCAGTGCCGTTTTCGGTATTGAAGCCACCACCATTACCGTTGAAGTTAATATTGCCAAAGGTATTGGCTACCACCTGGTAGGCCTACCCGACAATGCCGTCAGGGAAAGCAGCTACCGCATTTCCGCAGCACTGAGCAATAATCACTATCAATTGCCCGGTAAGAAGATCACCATCAACATGGCCCCGGCAGACCTCCGCAAGGAAGGCTCTGCCTATGACCTGACCCTGGCCCTGGGAATCCTCGCTGCTTCGGAACAGATAATAGCGGACAAGGTGACCGATTACCTGATCATGGGTGAATTGTCGCTGGACGGTAGTTTACAAGCCATCAAAGGGGCCCTACCCATTGCAATCAAGGCAAAGGAAGAAGGTTTTAAGGGAATTATTCTTCCCCGTCAGAATGCCCGGGAAGCGGCCATCGTGGAAGGGTTGGCTGTGTACGGCATCGAACATCTTACCGAGGCCATTGACTTTCTCGATGGAAAAAAGGAACTGACGCCTACCCGTATCGATACCCGGGCAGAATTCTATAACAATTTGGAAAACCCTGCCTATGATTTTTCTGATGTAAAAGGACAAGCCTCCGTAAAACGGGCCATGGAAATTGCCGCCGCAGGCGGACATAATATCATTCTGATTGGGCCACCGGGCAGCGGTAAAACCATGCTCAGCAAGCGCCTCCCTTCTATCTTGCCTCCTATGACCCTGGAGGAAGCGCTGGAGACGACCAAAATCCATTCGGTGGTGGGTAAAATCAAAAATACCGGGCTGATCAGCCAACGCCCTTTTCGGTCGCCCCACCACACCATCTCAGATGTGGCCCTGGTCGGCGGGGGTCAATACCCACAACCAGGAGAGATTTCCCTGTCACACAACGGCGTGCTCTTCTTAGATGAGTTGCCCGAATTTAAACGAACCGTCTTGGAAGTCATGCGCCAACCGCTGGAGGACCGGGAAGTGACCATTTCGCGGGCCCGGTTCACGGTAACTTACCCCTGTAGCTTTATGTTGGTAGCCAGTATGAACCCAAGCCCTGGAGGTTATTTCAACGACCCAACGGCTCCGGTGGTTTCCTCTCCGGCAGAGATGCAGCGTTACCTGAGCAAAATTTCAGGCCCCCTACTAGACCGTATCGACATCCATATAGAGGTAAACCCTGTGCCCTTTGAAAAGCTCACCGAAACATCGGAACCAGAAAATAGCCGTTCAATCAGGGAACGGGTAAGCAAGGCACGGGAGACCCAATCCAAACGCTTTGAAAAGGAAGAACAGGTTCATTACAATGCCCAAATGAATGTCAAACAGATTCGGCGTTTCTGCCCCCTAAATCAGGACTGTCAGGACCTGTTGAAAAATGCCATGGAACGGCTGAATCTATCGGCCAGGGCCTATGACAGAATTCTAAAAGTAGCCCGTACCATTGCGGATGTAGAATTGGCTAGCCATATAACAACCGCCCATATTTCAGAAGCCATCCAATACAGAAGCCTGGACCGCGAAGGCTGGTTGGCTTAGGGTGATGACAAACGCTTTATAGGCCCTTTTGATGCAAAGAGGCTTTACGAGAAACTATTTTTGGAAGCAAGGGCTATAGCGCAAGCCAATAACTTAACTTAAGATTGATGCTCCGCATTGTTGGCCTAATACGATGGTCGTACAGGTATTGGTCATTGTACACCAGGTAGAGATCCGATAAGGGGGCAAAACGCCACTGCAAACGGGCATTGAGCCCAAGATCCTGTGACTGTGAAGCGTATTGAACGGTACTGGACAAGAATAATTTTTTGGAAAACGTAATATCAAACTTTGTGTCGAGGAGCCATAAAGAGGCGTTGGGATAAGGATTGGGCAGGTCAATTTGATCGTAGCGCATCCTAAACAACCACTGAAAATAGGGTTGTATACGCCAGTTCAAATCTGACTCCAGCGAAAACTTCCTTCCGTTATAAAATTGTCCAAAAGAAGGTTCAATGCTCGCAAAGAAAGTCTTGCTCCTATCGGTACCATAGCTAAATTCAGCACTCGTATACGTATACCCCTGGTTGGCTGGTAAGGGGTGTTCACTGTCGCTTCTAGTGGGATCGAAATCCTCCAACAAATAGGTGTAACGTTTGTAGACCTTGAGCTCCATATTGGTAAAATTGTTGAACTGAAGGGAGACCTCCGACATATGTGTGTGGTCTGCATGTAAAAAATCCATGCCCGGTTTGTAGAACGAGAACAAACGCTGGCTGAG
>JASMME010000060.1 GCA_030748365.1 Lutibacter sp. | reverse complement strand
TTAAGAGACTTTAAAACCTCTCTGCACCGACACCAAAGCTTATTATAAATAAGCCGCTTAAAACGCCTTAAAACAAACCAATAAATATAGCAGAAAACTATAATTAAAAAAATAATAATAACAAAAAACTATAAACCAATACTTGGATTGGTTTTGATTATTTTAACAGAAGGCATCCTGAACTAAATCAACAATTTTTTTTAAAGGTAATTTTTGTAAATTGTAATTTCTATTTTTTATAAAAATGTATCATTGGGAGAATGTATGGATGTTGGTGTTGGGTTTTTACCTGTTGACAAGTATTGTGCTTTATTATGTTCAGGACTACTTTATTTTTAAACCGGAGAAATTACCAGGAGATTTTGAATTTCACTATAACAACCAACAAATAAAGGAGTATAATTTAATCACCAGAGATGGTGAAACGATCAACGGTTTGTTGTTTAGTCCCCGCCAACAATCAAGGGGGGTTGTTTTATACCTAAAAGGGAACTCTAAAAGTATAAAGGGCTGGGGTAAATTTGCTGTAGACTTTACAAGACACGGATTCAGTGTGGTGATGGTTGACTACCGTGGTTTTGGGAAAAGTACTGGTTATCGCAGTGAAAAAGCCATCAAACGTGACCTTCAGGTAGTCTACAACAAGATAAAAGAAACCTCTGCTGACATCAATGGTATAGATGTAAAATCTGCGGAAAACAGGATTATTATTTATGGCCGCTCCATGGGCTCTGGCTTCGCGGCGAAATTGGCCTCGATGAACAATCCCAAAATGCTGATACTCGATGCGCCTTATTACAGTTTGAGAAAAGTAGCAGGACGTTTCCTACCCTTTATGCCTTTGTCTATCCTAATGAAGTACCCCTTACCAACCTACAAATGGTTAAAATATGTCCAGTGTCCTATTCATATCATTCACGGTACCCGGGACAAACTAATTCCTTTTAAAACAAGTGTAAAATTGTCTCAGATCAAACCTGAATTGACGCGGTTGTATACGGTTATTGGCGGGGGACATAAAAACCTGAATAATTTTGAGTCTTACCACAAAATGTTGGGGGAGATCATCAACACTGTACCCAAACAAGTAAACCTAGAAGGCTCTTCCATATCTATCATACACGGTAAAAAATGAAAAAAACAATAAAATGGCTGCTTGTTGTGATAACAACCTACCTGCTGATTTTATTTTCAACCTACCTTTTTCAGGAAAAATTAATTTTTCACCCTACAAAATTAGCACAAGATTACCGCCATAACTTTCCGAATGCATTCGAAGAAGTTTTTTTAGAGAATACAGATGGTGGTATTGTCAATGCCCTTCATTTCAAAAGAGAAAGCCCAAAAGGAATCCTCCTGTATTTTCACGGGAACAGAGGGAATTTAAAACGCTGGGCCAAGGCGATGCAATTTTTTGTAGACCTGAATTATGATGTCTTTGTAATGGACTACAGAACCTATGGAAAAAGTACTGGCTTGTTAAGTGAACAAGCACTGTATTCGGATGCTGAAATGTGCTATACATACCTTACAAAACACTATGAGGAATCAGACATCATTCTGTACGGGAGGTCCTTGGGCACGGGCTTGGCAACCTATGTGGCATCTAAGAACCATCCAAGACATCTTATTTTAGAAGCACCTTACTACAGTTTAAAAGAAGTGGCCATACAGCGGTTCCCATTGTTCCCGGTAAGCAGCATGCTTAAGTACGAGTTTCCTTTGTATAAATTTATGCAAAAAGTAAACTGCCCAATCACTATTTTTCACGGTACCAATGACCAGGTCATACCTTATGAATCCGCAACAAAATTGGTCCGTAGTAAGGATCAAAATAAACCCTTTTTAGTCACCGTAGAAAAGGGCACTCATCACAAATTAAACGAATCAAACACTTACCTACTGCAAATAAAAAAAATACTCAACTGATTTTTATGTAAGCCTAAAATCATTTTTTAAAGTTGCCCCCAAAAATCGTTCCTGTAGACTTCTCAATAAGGTAAATGATACCAATAATCAAGCCGCAGTAAGGTGTAACAGTCTTGTTAGCTTGATAGACAGGTCTAGCAATATGATTTTGGCATTCCCATTGCGTTCAATATGGTAGATGGCCTCATTCATTTCCCGTTGTATTTCAGGCATATTTCCCCCGTGTATAAAGGGGGCAAATTTTTTCAATTCAAAAGAAGCTGTTTTAGGACTCAGGTAGACCAGACTTTCTGCCCCGTAATTCAGTAGCATGGCTTGTCTAAAGAATTGAAGGCAGTAGCCTAAAAATTTTTTTTGCGTCTCCCGACCGCTCTTGGCAATGGTCTCGCTCCACTCTATTAACAACTGAATGACGCTGGCATTGCCCCTGGCTTTAAAAGCGGCCCTTACCCAGGTGATAAACCATTGTTCAAACTGCTCATCAGCCTGGTCATTATGTAATAGGTGTAAGGCTTTGTTGAAACTGCCGTTCGACTGGGCTGCAATCTGTTCCGCAATGGGGAGGTCGGTACCCGCTTGTGCCACCAATCCGTTGGCTATATCCGCTTCGGAAAAGGGAGGGAAATAAACCGATTGACAGCGGGATCTCAGCGTAGCAATCAATTGTTCCTCTTGCTCGGCGATTAAAATAAAGGCAGTTTTTTCAGGGGGCTCTTCAATGAGTTTGAGTAATTTGTTGGCGGCCACGGTATTCATTTTCTCGACCATCCATATCAGCATAACCTTATACCCACCTTCATAACTTTTCAACTTTAAGGAACTGACGATTTCCTCAGCTTCGTCCACCCCGATTTGTCCCTGCTTGTTTTCAACACCAATACACTGCAGCCACTCAAACAGGTTTCCATAAGGCCGCAAGCGGATAAATTGCCGCCATTCTTCTAGAAACAACTTGCTAACAGGGTGTTTTTTTACCCGGTCATTGCTGGTAACCGGAAAGGCGAAATGCAGGTCAGGATGCTGTAGCTTTTCACACTGTATTTTGCACAATTCCTCGGTTGAACTATTCTGGCTCAGAATGTACTGCGCATAGGCAATGGCCATGGGTAAGGTACCAGCACCTTCGTTTCCTACAAACAACTGTGCGTGTGGAATCCGCCCCTTATCAACGGTATTCTTCAAATAGTTTTTGAGCTGATGTTGGCCTAAAATATCATCAAAGTCCATGCACAAATATAAGAATATTGTCTCAAAGAAAACCACAGCTTATCCCTACAAAAACGTTGTAGTAGCTTTTGTGCTAAAAGTCTTTCTACCCATCCAAATTCAAGTATCTTTGTCCTTAGTAATCAACCCAAAGACACTTTGATGAAAACAATACAGGACCTCAATTTTGACAACAAAAAAGCCCTGATCAGGGTTGATTTTAACGTCCCCCTCGATGACCAACTCACCGTTACAGACCTGACCCGAATCCAAGCAGCCAAATCAACCATTGATGATATTATCAACAAAGGAGGGTCAGTTATATTGATGTCTCACTTAGGCAGGCCCAAAGGCGTGGAATCGAAGTACTCCTTACAACACATAGTAACGGATGTTTCCAAGGTATTGGGTAGGCCAGTTGATTTTGTATCGGATTGTGTGGGTGAAGATGCGGAAAAAGCCGCTGCATCACTCCAAAAAGGAGCCGTTTTGTTGTTGGAAAACCTCCGTTTTCATCCGGAGGAAAAAACAGGAGACCTCGATTTTGCAGCAGCCTTGTCCAGACTCGGTGACATCTATGTCAATGACGCTTTTGGAACCGCACACAGGGCCCATGCCTCTACCACCATCATCGCCCGTTTTTTTCCTGGGAACAAATGTTTTGGAAACCTGTTGGCCAAGGAAATAGAAAGCATACAAAAAGTACTTAAAGATGGTGAAAAACCCTTATTGGCCATTTTAGGTGGTGCCAAGGTGTCTTCCAAGATTACTGTCATAGAAAATATTTTAGACAAAGTAGACCACCTGATTATCGGAGGGGGTATGAGCTTTACCTTCATCAAGGCACAGGGAGGTAAAATTGGGCAGTCAATATGTGAAGATGATAAGCAAGCCCTGGCGCTGGAAATTTTAGAGAAGGCCGCTGCCAAAGGTGTACAGGTGCACCTGCCTGTGGACGTTATTGCGGCAGATGATTTTAACAACCAGGCGGCCACGCAGGTATGTGATATAAACAACATTCCAGCTGGATGGCAAGGGATAGATGCTGGTCCAAAAGCGCGCGCACTTTTCCACGAGGTGGTGCTTTCTTCCAACACCATTTTATGGAACGGCCCCCTGGGCGTCTTTGAAATGGATAATTTTGCCAAAGGCACCATCGCTTTGGGAGATTCCATTGCTGAAGCCACCGCCAAAGGTGCTTTTTCCTTGGTAGGAGGTGGAGACTCTGTGGCTGCAGTAAAACAATTTGGTTTTGCGGATAAGGTTAGTTATGTTTCTACCGGAGGCGGTGCCATGTTGGAAAGCCTCGAGGGGAAAACACTTCCGGGTATTGACGCCATTCTAGACTAATACCTGCAAGCATAAGTTACAAAGCACTTTTGAATCAATCAAAAGTGCTTTTTTTAAAAGAATATGTATCTTCCCTGCGCAAAACCAACGCAGTATAAGATACAAGCATGAAATATACCACACTCAACCAGACAGATATTGAGGTAAGCAAGATCTGTTTGGGCACCATGACCTTTGGAGAACAAAACACTGAATCGGAAGCCCACCAACAGCTAGATTACGCGGTTTCAAAAGGCATCAATTTTATAGATACTGCTGAAATGTATTCCGTGCCTGGTAGGGAGGAAACCCAGGGAAGTACTGAACGCTATATCGGTAATTGGTTGGCGAAACAACAGCGATCCTCCCTAGTAATCGCCACCAAAATTACCGGACCAAATCCCGGACTTTCCTATATCAGGAATCCCCTTGGTTTTTCCGACAAGGCGATTGAGGAAGCCCTAGAGAACAGTTTACGACGGCTTCAAACAGATTATATAGACCTGTACCAATTGCATTGGCCGGAACGTTCGACCAACTATTTTGGAAAACGCAATTACCGACATAACTTTGAGGATCCATGGGTGGATAACTTCGGCGAAGTCATTTATAAACTGGACACCTTGGTCAAAGAAGGAAAGATCCGTCATTACGGGGTTTCCAACGAGACGCCTTGGGGCTTGATGCGTCACCTCGAAGAAAGCACAGAAAAACAACTAAGCCGATGTCCGACCAGTCAAAATCCCTATTCTTGATTGAACAGGACCTTTGAAATTGGGCTGGCAGAAGTGGCTATGAGAGAACAAGTGGGTTTGCTGGCCTACTCACCGATGGCTTTTGGAATGCTATCTGGTAAATACCTACAAGGGCAACTACCCGAAGGTTCTCGTTTACAACGTTTCCCAGTCTTTTCTCGGTACAATAATGAACCCTCCCGAAGGCTTACCCAAGCGTATGCCAACCTGGCCGCGGAACTCCATATCAGCCTGGCCCAATTGGCGCTTGCTTTTGTCAACCAACAGCCTTTTGTAACGGCCAATATTATTGGGGCAACCACTATGGAGCAGCTACAAGAGAATATTGACAGTATTCACGTATCACTGAGCAAGGAGGTTTTAAAAAAAATAGATAGTATCCAAGAGCAACAACCCAATCCTGCGCCCTAAAAATTCACCTTATTAAGAGTAAGGTATTAAGAGTCCTGTTAGGTTATTATTTTGAGCCCTATTGCTGCGCTATTAATATCCTACTTTAGTACGAACTCTTTCTAAGACCTCAGTAGCAACCACACGGGCTTTTTCTGCCCCGGCAGCCAAGATTTTGTCTACCTCATCCAAGTGTTCCATATAATATTGGTAGCGTGCTCTTTCAGTTGAAAAGGTGTCCATCAATAAGTCAAAAAAAGCTTGTTTTGCCTGGCCATATCCATAATTCCCTGCGCGGTATTTTTCCGCCATTTCCGCCACCTGTTCTTTGGAAGCTACCAATTTGTACAAGGCGAATAAATGACAGGTATCTGGGTTTTTAGGTGCTTCTAGAGGGCTTGAATCGGTCCGTATTTTCATTACCTGTTTCCGCAGCTGTTTCTCGGGTAAAAATAAATTGATGGTATTCCCTTGCGACTTACTCATTTTACCACCATCTGTACCTGGAATATACATGGTGTCTTTATGGACACGGGCTTCTGGAACCACCAATACCTCCCCTATTTGGTGGTTGAGCCTGTTGGCAACATCTCGGGTCATTTCAAGGTGTTGTAGTTGGTCTTTACCTACCGGTACAATGTCTGCATCATACAGTAAAATATCTGCTGCCATCAGCACTGGGTAGCCAAACAAACCTGCATTGACATCTTCTAACCGGTCAGCTTTGTCCTTAAAACTGTGTGCAAGTGTCAGGCGTTGGTAAGGGTAAAAACAACTGAGATACCAGGAAAGTTCGGTAACTTCCGGCACATCACTCTGGCGGTAAAAAACAGTTTTGTCACTGTTGAGGCCAAAGGCCAGCCAGGTTGCTGCGGTGCTATAGGTGTTCTCACGCAGTGTTTTGCCATCTTTGATCTGGGTCAGCGAATGCATGTCTGCGATGAATAAAAAAGAATCGTTTTCAGGTTGATTCGCCATCTCAATGGCGGGGATGATTGCCCCTAGTAAATTTCCCAGGTGAGGTGTACCCGTACTTTGGACACCGGTTAGTATTCTGGCCATTTATTTCAAAAGTTTAAAGCAAAAATACATATTTAAAAAAGAAAATAAGAACTCACATTAAATTTACTACTTTTGAACTGTCGCGTTTAAAAGGATTGGAAAGTTAAGATTTTGCGGACAAATAATAACCCCTTATAAACACCAATAACCCCTTTCAAAAGACCCTTTACAACGCGGTTCGATTGTATACTGAATACCTATCAAATAATGGCTAACATATCTATACCTGTGAAATATCTTAGCTATCCCTTCATTCTTTTATGGCGAATTTGGTTTTACTTGGTTGCCTTTGTGTGTACACTGCTTGCCCTGCCCGCATTCTTGTTTGTGCTGTATGACGACCGTTTTTATCAACAATTTTTTAAGGTAGCCAGACTGTGGGGGAAAGCCATTATGGCCGCTATGGGTTTTTGGAGCGAGTTAAACGCAATGCAAGCCATTGACCCGAAAAAAAGTTATTTGTTTATTGCAAACCACACCTCGATGATAGACGTGATGCTCATGCTCTCCATTGTGCCCAACCCTTCTGTGTTTGTCGGAAAAAAAGAGCTGGTAAAGATTCCTATTTTCGGCTATGTTTTTAAAAAAACCAGTATCACGGTTGACAGGGGATCTACCCAAAGTCGCAAAGAAGTGTATATAGAATCCAATAAGCGCCTGAGCAAGGGACTCAGTGTGTGTATCTTTCCAGAAGGCTTGGTACCCTCAGATGAAAGCGTGGTATTGTCCGAATTTAAAAATGGCGCTTTCAGGCTGGCTATCGAACACCAGATACCCATTGTTCCCATGACCTTTTTCGATTGTAAAAAAAGATTTTCCTATACCTTTT
>JASMME010000005.1:17875-21025 GCA_030748365.1 Lutibacter sp. | reverse complement strand
TGCCTGTTGATAGTCAAAGCCATTAAAATCCATTTTTTGTGCAAACCTCCAAAGAATCTCTCCATCGGGAAGGGCTTCCCCTGGTGCTTCGATGACTTTTGGTAAATAGCTGATTCGCCGTTCGGAATTGGTCATGGTCCCTTCTTTTTCAAGCCAGCCGGCTGCCGGTAGTACAAGGTCTGCGTATTGTACCGTCTCCGAATTGTGAGAGATGTCCTGTACCACCACAAAATTTGCTTTTTCCAGGGCGCTTTCCACTTTTGACGCGTTGGGCAAGCTGACCACAGGATTGGTACAGATAATCCACAGGGCTTTCATTTTGCCACTGTCCAATGCGTCGAACATTTCAGTGGCAGTAAGTCCCGGTTTTGCGGAGATTTCATTGCTTCTCCAAAAATTGGCAACCGCCATCCTGTCTTCCGCTTTCGCCAGGTCTTTGTGGGCAGCAAGTAGGTTGGCCATTCCGCCAACCTCTCTTCCTCCCATGGCATTGGGTTGTCCGGTCAGAGAGAACGGTCCGGCACCCGGTTTGCCAATCTGCCCGGTTATCAAAGACAGGTTGATCAGGGAGGTATTCTTATCTACCCCGACAATACTTTGGTTCAGTCCCATGGTCCACAAGCTTAAAAAACCAGTGGCTCTACCGATATATACAGCGGTCTTTTTAAGGTCATTGATGGGAATGCCGCATATTTTGGCCGCTTGTTTTACAGATGTTTTATAGACCAATTCCCGGTAGTCTTCAATCCCTGTTGTATGTTTTTTAATAAAGGAATGGTCGACCTTTTTTTTCTCGAACAGAATACGTGCGATGGCGTTGTGCAAGACAATATCCGTTCCAGGGTTGATCTGTAAGTGAATATCTGCGATGGAAGCGGTTTGTGTTTTACGCGGGTCCACCACGATGATCTTGGTGTCTGGATTGGCCTGTTTGTGTTTTTCTAAGCGTCTGAACAAAATTGGATGACACCAGGCCGGATTGGCCCCGGTGATTAGAAAGCAGTCGGCCTTTTCAATGTCTTCGTAGGCAATCGGCACACAGTCATCACCAATAGATTTTTTATACCCCACTACAGCCGAACTCATACAAAGCCTGGAGTTGGTATCAATATTGTTGGTGCCGATAAACCCTTTTACCAGCTTGTTGACCAGGTAATATTCCTCTGTCAGACACTGTCCACTCACATAGAAGCCTACGCTGTCGGGTCCGTGTTTTGCCACGAGGCTTTTAAAAACGGAAGCCGCCCTGTTAAGGGCTTGCTCCCAGTTGACACGTTCCATTGGGTGGTCTTTGCTCCACCGCATTTCCGGATAGAGAATTCTATCGCTTTTGTCTTGGGCAACATAGTGTAAGTTCATGCCCTTTGAACAGAGCATTCCCTTGTTCACTGGATAATCCGGATCACCTTTTACCTCGATCTTTCCTTTGTGGCCCTGGCTGACCAATATACCGCATCCAACGCCGCAATACGAGCAAATAGTCTTATGTGTTTTTAGCATTGGCATCTTATTCACTTAATCAGGTTCTTACGCAAAGGACAAAGATAGCAAATACGTATAAATACGTAATAAAATACGTATGTTTTTTTGAAAGCTTTCGAAAATCCGTAAAGTAAAGTGAAAAATGTCCTTAGACGAGGTGGTGTTTCCGGGCTTTTTCAGACAGTTCAAAGAGGTTTTTGACGTCCATTTTCTTCATTAGGTTAAAGCGATGTGTTTCGACGGTTCTCTTGCTTTTTTCGAGCGCTTTTGAAATTTCTTTGTTGGTTTTGCCGAGTAGGATCAACCGGAGTATTTCAACTTCCTTTTTCGTAAGGTTAAAAGCGTTTGCTGTTGTCTTGGGAGCATCTTCGCTAGTAGCAGCTTGTTTTACCGATCTTTCCAGCAAGTTGTTTACAATGACATTGCTGATATCGCCGCTAAAATATTTGCCGCCTTTATGTACGGTATAAATCGCTTTAATCACTTCCTCTTTTCCTGCATCTTTAAGGAGGTAGCCCATAGCTTTTGCCTTGATGGCCTCTAGGATGTATTCCTCGGAATCATGCATAGACAATACGATCGAGCGGGTTTTTGTAGGTGTTTCATTTAATTTTCGAACCGCTTCAATACCGTTCATTACGGGCATTCTGACATCGATAATCAACAGTTTGGGCTCTTTTTTTCTGACGAGTTCAAGTGCTTCAACACCGTTTGAAGCTTCCCCGATGACTTCCAGGTTTTCATCCTCTTCCAGCAGGTATTTGATACCTTCCCTGACGATGGAATGATCGTCTGCCAACAATATGCTGATTTTTTCTCCCACGATACGTATTTTTAAGTACACGAATATACGGTTTATATACGTAATTTTAAAATACGTAGCCATTCCTTAGAAATAAGGTCTTTGCTGTTTTTCTCCTTCCCAAAATACCGGCTGAGATACACTTGGTTTTTTATAAAAAGCGTGCTTGAAAGCTCCCTATTATCTGGGCCCAATGTTGCTTGTCGACATTTTTTACAGTGGCGTTATTTATTGCTAAATACAAATGCCAACCTTTTTTTTATTTTATGGAAGGTAGCTTGCTTTGCTGCTGGTGAGATTCTGATGGTCATTACAACCATTGAAATAACCACGATTATAATCCCTATGACCAGGTAGCCGTCGGATACGGCTGATGCTGCCGCAACTGACCGTGCTGTCTCAACGGTTTCCTGTTCCAACCCCTTGTTTGCAGCGATCGCTGCTTTTTCGGCGATTGCAGACTTTGATTTTAAGAATATGGCTGCTAGAAAGGCCCCTACATTTCCGCCGGCCCCTACGATTCCTGAGATGGCGCCCACCCCTTTTTTATTGATAAAAGGTACCACTGAAAAGGTAGCCCCTTCAGCCATCTGAACGGTCAGCCACAGTGCTACCAGAAACATAATACCCAAGGAAAGTACAGTGGTTTGTGAAAATATGGACAGCATGATTCCTTCTAGGCACAGTATCAAAGCAAGAAATAGTATCCGTCCTCGTAAACCATATAATTTTCCGAATTTGTCACCAAAAAAACCCCCAAGTGTCCGCGCGAAAATGTTCATCAGCGCAAAGGACAATACGATGTTTCCGGCGGTAATCCTTTTTAGCTGAAAGGTGTTCTGAAGATAATCGTCCATAGTGCCGTA
>JASMME010000005.1:0-17865 GCA_030748365.1 Lutibacter sp. | reverse complement strand
ACCAGAAAAAGTATCCATACCCTATAATCCCTTAAGACTTCCAGGAAACCTGCCTGGTCATTTTTTGATGCTGGAAAAACACCCTTTTCCTTCAGTGTTTTAAAGTTGCCTTCTAGGGTATCCTGTGTAAAGAAGTAATAGACCAGTCCCATGGCAAAACAGCTGAGTCCGGCAATGACCATGGCATATCGCCAGGCCTCTCCTTCGGCAATACCATAGCCTACCAGGGCTGCGGCTATCAGGGGCATCCCAAGTCGGTTGGCTCCACCACCCAAAGTGCCCCACCCGGCAGCGGTCGCATTGGCGGTACCTACGATGTTTGCGTCAAACATAATGGAGGTATGTACCTGGGTAATGACAAAGGAGGCTCCGATAAATCCAATAAATAAACGGCAGATTAAAAACTGTAGGGGTGTTTGTACAAACCCTAATAAGATTACCGGAATAGCCCCCAAGATTAGCAGCCAGGTATAGCATAACCGGGGGCCGTATTGATCGCACAATTTCCCGATGAACAACCGCCCAAATACTGTGCCTGACACAGCCAGGATAATTGCGTTCCATTTTTGATCAGGGGTCAATCCCAGGTCCCGTACGACGTCAGGCATAAAAGGAACGATGCCGAACCATGCAAAAAAACAGAGAAAAAAGGCGATGGCGCTGATCCAAAAAGTGCGCGTAGCCATGTTGTTAAAATCAAACAATCTCAGTTTGGATGATTTTCTAAGGGAACTTGTTTCCATAGGTATATTTTTATTTCGTTCGGTGTGGTCACTTTTGGTCGTTTGGGTTTCTTTCAGGTCACTGTTTACTGCCGGAAGGAGCCATAAACCAGGTTTAGGACCACAAAACTAAGTATAAATACGTATAAAAATATAAAAAGTACGTAATTTTTTTTAAAATTACGATATATAAAATAATCCCTTGGGTCAATTAATATATTTCAAATATTAGGGGTAAATAATTTCAATATAATAAGCCAAATAGTTTAGGGAATAGGAGTTTATGGATTGTTGTTTGTCTTTTTTTAAGGGAGGTGTCTATTTCCGAAGATACTTATGCAGCGAACAAATAGATGGGTAAAAATACGTAGCCTTGTGCTGCCAGGTCTGTCTTATGGTTTTTTAATCGGTCTACAATCAGCAATAGCTGTGCAATACCCGTTGAATGGCTTCATCCAAAAAGGAGGGATGCGCAGATACCACATCGCCTATGACCATAATCCCCGGATGGGTATAGTCAATTTGCCCAATTGTTTCCTCGTAATTTTCGAGGGTATTGATCAGGATGCTTTCATCCTCTAGCGTTCCGTTTTGAATGATGGCAAAAGGGGTATGTCTATGCCGGTGTCTGCTTATCTCAGCAAGGATCTGTGAAGACTTTCGAAGCCCCATCAGTACGACCATTGTCGCGGAGGATTGGGCCGCCAGGGCAATATCTTCAGAGATTTGACCATTGGTAGTGGTGCCAGTTATGACCCAAAAACTCTCATTGATTCCGCGTTTGGTCAGTGGAATGCCCTGCGAAGCAGGAACTGCCATAGCGCTGCTAATGCCTGGAATGATCTCTGTGCTAACCCCGTAAAATTCGAGGTAATCAATCTCCTCGCTCCCCCTTCCAAAAACGAATGAATCTCCGCCTTTTAACCGTACAACATGACCGTACTCCAGGGCATTTTCAACGAGCATTCGGTTAATTTCATCCTGTGAATACCGGTGATTGTTGTGTCTTTTTCCGACATAGATACAGGGGGTTTCAGCACCTGCGTATTTTAGAATTTCCGGGTTTACCAAAGCATCGTACATAATTACATTTGCCTGTTCGATTGCTTTTAGCCCCTTTAGGCTCATGAGTTCCTTGTCGCCAGGTCCGGCACCTACCAAGCTAACTTTTGCGGGATGTTTAGCTACTTCCATACCATCTTTTTATTAAGTATACTTCTATGTATATGGGGTCAAATATACGTATTTTTTTAATTTAAGTACGTATAATTAAGTAAAAATACGTAGTTTTGTGCTGTTTTATTCTTAAGAGCTAAAAAAAATGAAGACAATTATCGTAGTGGGAAATGGTATGGTAGGCTATAAGTTTTGTGAAAAATTTGTCGCGCGCCAGGCCTCCAACGATTTTAAAATACTGGTTTTTGGTGAAGAGTCTAGGCCTGCCTATGACAGGGTGCGATTAAGTCAATATTTTGAGGATGGCAATGCCACTGCCCTTGAAATGGCTCCCAGGTCGTGGTATGCGGAAAACAATATTGAGTTGATAACGGGTCAACGTGTAACAGATATTCACCGGTCTTCCAGAACTATTTCCACTATGAACGACCAAACCTTTAGCTATGACTACCTGGTACTGGCCACTGGTTCCTCGCCGTTTGTGCCGCCCATCAAGGGTATTGAAAAAGAGGGGGTTTTTGTATACCGAACCATTGAAGATCTAGAAGCCATTTCGGCCTATGCTAGGACGCTTAGCGAAGGAAATATGCAGCCACCGAAAGCCGCTGTGTTGGGTGGCGGTCTTTTGGGCTTAGAAGCCGCCAAGGCCGTGATGGATATGGGCCTTGAACCCCACGTGGTAGAGTTTGCCCCCAAACTGATGCCAAGACAACTCGACAGGCGCAGCAGTAAGATTTTACAGGGAAAACTAGCGTCGTTGGGGATCCATGTCCATTTGAACAAAGCCACCAACGCCATTATAGGTTCCCGTGCCATCACTGGCTTGCAGTTTGGAGAATACGATGGTATAATGGTGGATATGTTGGTGGTTTCAGCCGGTATCAGACCCCGTGACGAGCTTGCAAAGACCTGTGGGCTGGAAATGGGTACCCGTGGGGGTATTGTAGTCAATAATAAGATGCAAACATCCGATTCATCTATCTTTGCCATCGGTGAAGTAGCCCTCTATAACAATATGATCTACGGCCTGGTCGCACCAGGCTATGAAATGGCTGAAGTGGCTGTCTCTCAAATTTTGGGCGATCAGGAAGTATTGATGAGTGAAACCATTGATATGTCCACCAAATTAAAACTCATAGGTGTCGATGTGGCCAGTTTTGGAGAACCTTTTATGCCTGTAGAAAAAGGCTACGCGATCTTGTTTGAGAACAAGACCAAAGACCTGTACAAAAGGGTCAATATCAGCCATGATGGAACCAAGCTACTGGGCGGTATATTGGTTGGAGATGCCACCGATTACAACAGGCTGCACCAGCTATATCTGAATGATTTGCCCATACCAGAAGCCGCTGAAGAACTGATTATTGGTAGTATCACCAACGGTTCACCATCGCTGGGGAGTGTGTTGGATATTCCCGATGTCGCCCAGGTATGTTCCTGTGAAAGTGTAACCAAAGGTGATATTTGTAACCCGATCAAAAGTGGGGCCTGTAACAGTCTTTCCGAAGTAATCGCTATGACCAAGGCCACTACGGGCTGTGGAGGCTGTAAACCCATGGTGACTGACCTGGTAGATGAAACACTGGCATCACTTGGAAAGGAGGTGCAAGATACTATTTGCGAACATTTCGATTATACGCGTCAGGAATTGTACGGAATTTGTAAGGTCAAAAAAATCAGCACCTTTGATCAGGCCCTGGCTACTTGTGGTAAGGGGCACGGTTGCGAAATTTGCCAACCCTTGTTGGCGTCAATCTTTGCGAGTTTATACAATGACACCCCCAATGATGAAGCCGTTATTCAAGACACCAACGATCGCTTTTTGGCAAATATTCAGCGCAATGGAACTTATTCTGTTGTGCCCAGGATTCCTGGCGGAGAAATCAGTGCGGATAAGCTGATTACAATAGGCAAAGTTGCGAAGGAGTACCATTTGTACACGAAAATAACAGGCGGGCAGCGTATTGACCTGTTTGGTGCCAAACTCAACCAGTTGCCCGCTATCTGGAAAGACCTAATCGATGCCGGATTTGAGAGCGGACATGCCTATGGAAAATCCCTGCGAACTGTCAAGAGTTGTGTTGGATCAACCTGGTGCAGGTACGGGATGGATGAGAGCGTCAGTTTTGCCATCGCTTTGGAAGAGCGTTATAAAGGCCTGAGGTCTCCCCATAAGATCAAAGGAGGTGTTTCTGGATGTATTAGGGAATGTGCTGAGGCCAGGGGCAAAGACTTTGGTTTGATTGCTGTAGAAGGGGGTTGGAACCTATATGTGTGTGGCAATGGCGGTGCAAACCCAAAGCATGCCAAGCTACTTGCCGAACAGATAGACAATGAGACCTGTATCAAATACCTAGACCGATTTTTAATGTACTATATCCGTACGGCGGCTCCCCTGATGCGAACCGCTCCCTGGTTGGAAAAGCTAGAAGGAGGTATCTCACAACTCCAGAAGATTGTGGTAGCGGATAGTTTGCAAATAGCCTCAGCACTGGAAAGCGAAATGCAGTCGCTGATCGATGCCTATCAATGCGAGTGGAAGCAGGCCATAGAGAACGAAGCGATGAAAAGCCGATTCAAACATTTTGTAAATGATGAGGCAGATGATGACAACCTGGTGTTTGTTCCCATGAGAGACCAATGGATGCCCAAACAGTGGGAACAGTAATGACAACTTAATAAACAAGCATGGAAACAATCATTTCAACTTACACATCGGTCAATGAGCAAGCAGTAAAAACCTGGTACAAGGCCGGGCCTGTTGAAGCCTTCCCCGACAATGGGGGTGTCTGTGTAAAATATAAGGACAGGCAAATTGCCGTCTTTAATTTTAAAAGAAAAAACACCTGGTACGCCTGTCAAAACCTTTGCCCTCATAAACTGGAAATGGTTTTGTCAAGGGGTATGATAGGAGATGCGAACAGCCTTCCGAAAGTGGCCTGTCCGATGCATAAAAAAACATTCTCCCTCGAAACTGGGGAAAACCTAGATGGAGCTCTTGACGCCATTGCTACCTATCCGGTGAAAGTAGCGGACAATATTGTGTATATCGGATTTTCTGAATAGATTTGATCCAAAAGCAAGTGAACCAATCGTGAACCGAAAATTTGAAAAAGCCATCCATTTGTTCGATCAGGCAAATAGGAACGATCCAACTGTTGAGGTTTGGGAGGGGCTTTCCTTTCCCAAAGAACTGCTGTATGCCCAAAGAATGACCGAACGCCTGGCTCAATTTGCGCCAGATGCCTCTGAAGCCTTGCAACTGGCCGTCCGCTGTCAGCATATATGCAGGTGGCAGATTCCCAGAGATTCCTATGAGATGAATAGGAAGGGATATTTAACCTGGCGAAGGGATCTCGGAAAGTTCCACGCAAATAAAGCAGCCGAGATTCTGTCAGTAGTGGGCTATGAGGAAGCTACCATTGAAAGGGTGGGTTTTTTATTGCAAAAGAAACAGCTTAAAAAAGATGTGGAAACCCAGGTATTGGAAGATGTAATCTGCTTGGTTTTCCTCGAATTTTATTTTGAAAAGTTCTCCGAGAAATATCCAGCACAAAAATTGATAGAGATCCTCCAAAAAACCTGGACCAAGATGTCGGTAAAAGGACAGCAGGCGGCTTTGGAGCTGTCTCTCTCCAAAGAATCACTTGCCTTGATATCAAAGGCCCTGAAAGACTGATTTTTTCATGAAAACAAGCCCTGTAACCCTTTCCCCGGACCAATCGACCTTTTTAAAGTTGAAAAGGATGTACCTGATCGCTTTTTCGATAATTGCCCTGGTCATTGTGGTCGCACAACTCCTGATACAAGAACACCTAGATACCCAGTTGGATGATGCCAGGATTGTCAATATTTCTGGTCGTCAAAGAATGTTGGGCCAGAAAATGGTCAAAGAATTACTTTATGCAGCCCATTCTCAATCTAGGGAAGCCAGGCTTCATTCCCTAAAAATACTTCGGAAGGACATAGACACCTTTCAGGTTGCCCATGCGTATCTGCAAAAGCAATTTAGAAAGCATAGGAATCTTTCAAATGCAACGTCGCCTTTGGAAACGTTTTTTTCTCAGGTTGAACAGTCCCACAAACAGCTGGTAATGGCCTGTACTGAACTCCAACACACATTGGCAAAAAACCCAGACTTGGGCGCCGATTATTTCGGAGATAAGATCGACTATTTACAACAGCTTGAACGTCGGTTTTTACAGGAAATGGACGCCACGGTGCTCACCTATGATGAAATAAGTCTTCAAAAAATAAGTGTGCTGAAACAGAAAGAATACGTGCTTTTCAGTATTTTGCTCCTGGTCTTGTTCTTGGAACTGATTTTTTTGGTCAGACCAGCATCCAGGCACCTAAAAGAAGTGGTCGAAGACCTAGTAGTCACCAAAAAAGAAGCCCAGGACAATCTGGTTGAAGTGGAAACACTACACGAGCTAAAGGAAAAATCCCTACAAGAGTTAAAAGGCCTGAGTTACGCAATAGACAATGCAGCGCTGTTCGCGAGTATTACTAGGGAGGGTTCCCTGGTTCATATCAGTAAAAAATTCAGTAGACTGCTGGGCATTAAAGACCGGTCTTCCGGAAATTCTTTTTTTGAACTGTTGCAACTGGATGCTGGAGAGCAGCAGACAATTATGGGCATCCTAAAGGGAAAAGGCAGGTCTATCTGGAATGGAGAACTGCGGGTGAGCAATGCAGAAAACCAGCCTTTATGGTTGGATATGTCCATCATCCCAATGAACCAGGTGAACGCCCACCAACGCATTTTAATTCTGTGTACAGACATCACCGAAAGAAAAGCCTCCCAACAGGAAATAGACTTGCTGAATGAGCAGCGTTTCAAAGAACAGGTTGACTTACAAAAAACACAGGCAAGTCAGATTGTTAATGCCCAGGAAGAAGAGCGCAATCGTATTGCCAAAGACATTCATGACGGTATCGGCCAAATGCTGACGGCCCTAAAGTTTAACCTAGAATCGATCAATGTAAGTCATGTTGATGCCGCTGCGCTCAAAGTTACCAGGCTAAAGGAGCTTTTGGGGAACCTAATCAAAGAGGTCAGGGCGGTCACCTTTAATCTAACCCCGCCGGAGCTCAGAGATTACGGTATCGTACCGGCCCTGAACAAGCTGACAGGCCAGCTTTCAAAACTTACCGGTAAAAATGTGCTGTTTGAAAATAAGACAGATTTTTCCGGAAGGTTTGATTCCTTGGTAGAGATCAACCTATACAGGGTGGTACAGGAAGCCGTTAACAATGCCTTGAAATATGCACAATCCAATTATATACTAGTACAACTCAATCATTCAGCCTCTATGTTGAGCATTGTGGTAGACGATGACGGTATCGGTTTTGACAGGGCCTATTTTGAAAAGAAAAAAGAAGAGGGCATGGGGCTGTTCTTTATGAAGGAGCGTATCCACTACATCAATGGCCGCTTTTTTATCAGTTCCACGGCTAAAAAAGGAACCAGGATTACCATCAATATTTCCTTGGAACAAATGCTCAGTTAATCAATAAGCCCTCCGTTTAACTCGTAAACTGTAGGTCCCAAGACCTCCCGCTATAAAAACCCTCCTTGGGCTTGTAATTCGTAGGAATATGCCTTTTCTTTGCAGCGTAGATACATGGCGTATAGACTGGGCTGTAGGATAGCAGTCTTCGGTCATCAGCCCGTCAGCAGTCTTTTAAAGATATGGAAACCATTCAAGAACAACTCACCCGTAAAATACTGGTCCTTGACGGGGCCATGGGTACCATGATCCAGCGTTGTGATTTTACCGAGGCCGATTTTCGGGGCAGTCGGTATAAGGACCATCCCCTTCCCCTAAAAGGGAACAACGACCTGCTTTCCATTACCCAGCCCGATGCCATCCGCGATATACACCGCCAATACCTGGAGGCCGGGGCCGATATCATAGAGACCAATACCTTTTCGAGCAACCGCATTGCGATGGAAGATTACAGTTTGGAGGACCAGGTCTACGACCTAAATTACCAATCTGCCAAAATTGCGAAAGAAGCCATACAGGAGATCGTTGAACAGCATCCGGAGACCCCCCGTTTTGTAGCCGGTTCCATTGGGCCTACAAACCGTACGGCCAGTATGTCACCCGATGTCAATGATCCCGGATTTAGGGCCGTAACCTTTGCCACCCTCAAAGCGGCCTATAAAGAACAGGCCACCGCCTTGGTCGATGGTGGGGTTGACTTGTTCTTGGTAGAAACGGTCTTTGATACCCTAAACGCCAAAGCCGCCCTCTTTGCCCTGGAAGAACTCAAAGAAGAACGCGGCTTGGATACCCCGGTAATGATCAGCGGTACCATTACTGATGCCAGTGGTCGGACCCTGTCGGGGCAAACTGCTGAAGCCTTTCTGATTTCCGTATCCCATGTACCCCTGCTGTCCATAGGATTTAATTGCGCCCTTGGGGCTGCCCAGCTGACCCCATACCTGGAAGTATTGGCTAAAAAGTCAGTCAACTTTGTCTCTGCGCATCCCAATGCCGGATTGCCCAATGCCTTTGGTGCCTACGATGAGACCCCAGAACAGATGGCAGCGCAGATACGGCAGTATGTAGACAAACAACTGGTGAACATTGTAGGGGGTTGCTGCGGTACGACCCCGGCACATATTCAGGCCATTGCCCAGCTGGTCGCACAATATTCACCGAGAAAAATCTGAATGAACCCCGTGCAAGAACAAGCCTTATATACCGCCCCTCAAAAACCTTTAAGACTCTCAGGTCTCGAGCCCCTGGTAGTCACCGCTGAAAGCAATTTTATCAATGTTGGTGAACGGACCAACGTGGCAGGATCCCGTAAATTCCTCCGACTGATCAAAGAAGCGAAATTCGATGAAGCCCTGTCCATTGCCCGCGACCAGGTAACAGGGGGCGCACAGATCCTCGATGTCAATATGGACGATGGGCTGATCGATGGTAAACAGGCCATGATTACCTTTTTAAACCGCCTAGCAGCCGAACCCGATATTGCCCGGATACCCATCATGATCGACAGTTCCAAATGGGAGATTATAGAAGCTGGGTTACAGGTGGTACAAGGGAAATGCGTGGTGAATTCCATCAGCCTAAAAGAAGGCCCGGAAGTCTTTATCCGTCAGGCCAGCCTGATCAGGCGTTATGGGGCTGCAGTTATTATTATGGCCTTTGATGAGCAGGGCCAGGCCGATAATTTAGAACGCCGAATCGAGATTGCAAAACGCTCCTATGAGCTCCTTGTAAACGAGGTTCATTTTCCGCCTGAAGACATCATCTTCGACCTCAATATCTTTCCGGTAGCCACCGGGATGGAGGAACACCGCAGAAATGCCCTGGATTTTATTGAAGCGACCCGTTGGGTGCGCAGTCATTTGCCCCATGTACACGTAAGTGGAGGGGTTAGCAATGTTTCCTTTTCCTTTCGGGGGAACAACACCGTTCGCGAAGCCATGCATTCCGTATTTCTCTACCACGCCATTGAGGCAGGGATGAACATTGGTATTGTAAACCCAACCATGCTGGAAGTGTACGACACCATTCCCCAAGACCTCCTGGAGCATGTGGAAGATGTAATTCTAGACCGCCGGTCCGATGCTACCGAACGCCTTCTGACCTTTGCTGAAACGGTCAAAGGGCATGCTAAAAAGTCGCAGGTAGACCTTTCATGGCGGGATGGTAGCTTACAGGATCGGATTAGTCATGCCTTGGTCAAGGGAATCGATGAATTTGTAGAAGCGGATATGGAAACGGCCAGGCAGTTGGTTGACCGACCTATCCAGGTAATTGAAGGTTACCTGATGAACGGCATGAATACAGTGGGTGACCTGTTTGGTTCCGGGAAGATGTTCCTGCCCCAGGTAGTCAAATCTGCCCGGGTCATGAAAAAAGCGGTGGCTTATTTACTGCCCTATATCGAAGCTGACAAAGCTGATGGGGTCCAAAGCGCTGGGAAGATACTCCTGGCCACGGTTAAAGGAGATGTCCATGATATCGGTAAGAACATCGTAAGTGTGGTGTTGGCATGTAACAATTACGAGATTGTAGACTTGGGGGTCATGGTACCCCCCGAAAAAATTATAGCGGCTGCCCGGGAAGCCCAGGTAGACATCATTGGTCTGAGTGGGCTCATCACACCCTCACTGGACGAAATGGTTCACCTGGCCCAAGAAATGCAACGGCAAGATTTTTCAGTGCCTTTGCTTATCGGAGGCGCCACTACCTCCAAAGCCCATACGGCGGTCAAGATTGATCCAGAATACGAACACGCGGTCATCCATGTAAACGACGCTTCCAGGGCGGTTACCGTGGTGGGAGATTTACTGAGCGCTACCACGTCCACAAACTATATCAAGGCCCTTAAAGAGGACTATCACAAGGTACGTGAAGGCTTTTTAAGCCGTTCCCAAAAGAAGACCTATCTTTCTTTAGCGGCGGCCCGTTCAAATGCTTATAAGATCGAATGGGCAGGGACCGACATTCCGGTTCCAAGATCCCTGGGAACACAGGTATTGAAAGATTTCCCCTTGGAAAAACTGGTGCCCTATATTGACTGGACCCCCTTCTTTAGAACCTGGGAACTTCACGGGAAATATCCCGGAATCCTTTCCGATAAAAAAGTGGGTGCCCAGGCCCAAGAACTGTGGGAAGACGCCCAGCGATTGTTGGCAGAAGTGGTGGAAAAAAAACTACTCAGGGCCAAAGCAGTCTTTGGAATTTTCCCCGCCAATTCCGTAGGGGATGACATCGAAGTATATACCGATACTACCCGTACGGCCGTTCAGGAGACCTTTGTTACCCTGCGCCAGCAAAGGACCCGAAAAGCGGGTGTTTCCTATCTTGCCCTGGCCGATTTTATCGCTCCGAAAACAACGGGTTTTGCCGATCATATTGGTGCCTTCTGTGTATCCGCTGGATTCGGAACGGCTGAACTGGCTGCGGCCTATGAGGCCGCCCACGATGATTACAACGCCCTGATGATTAAGGCGCTTGCTGATCGGCTGGCAGAAGCCTTCGCCGAATACCTGCATGCCCAGGTACGCCGCGAGCACTGGGGCTATGCCCCGGAAGAATCCTACGAAAATGAGGCACTGATTCGGGAAGCGTATCGGGGTATCCGTCCGGCACCCGGCTATCCGGCCTGTCCTGACCATACTGAAAAACAAACCATCTGGAAGTTATTAGAGGTAAGTGAACAAATCGGGGTAACACTCACCGATAGCCTGGCTATGTGGCCAGCCGCCTCAGTTTCGGGTTATTATTTTGCCCATAAACAGGCGAAGTATTTCGGTTTGGGAAAGATTACAGAAGACCAACTACTTGACTTTGCGGATAGGAAGAAAATGAACCTGGCAACCGCTACCAAATGGTTGCGTCCTCAGCTGGCAGACTCGTAGCAGTGTAGGTATTATAAAACACTGTTATCTAAGTGATTTATTTGTTGGAACGCGCTTCCTTCCTTTTTAACTGTTTTCGAATCTTTTTGATGGCATTTTTGATTGATTTTTCGGGTTCGATGATGTTGTATTCTCCCCAAAATTCGGGATCTGAGAAACCACTGACCGCATCGCTGATGATTACGGATCGTTTCAGTCTTTCCCGTGCCTTGATTTTTTCAGGTTGGGCCTCACTTTTCAGGTCTGTAATGGCCATTTCAATAGAAACGGTGTAGTGGGCATTGAATAGTTTTTTTAGCCAGTCAACGGTAAATTTTAAATCGATTTTACTGTATTCGTAGAACCATTTTCCATTGCGTTCTCTATAATGTACCTGAAAAGATGCTTTTGTAGGATAGACCACGGCCCGTCTTGGTTTTCTTATGGTAAACAAGCTCCGGCTCTTTTTCCGGTCTTCAAGATTTAGCTGGTAGTTGGCACTTACCAATGCGAACGATTCGGCGTCTACGTACAGTTCACCGTAATAGTGTGGGCTTGTGAACGGTGGTTTTTGCTTGAAACCAATAACGTATACGCTTCGATTGTTGAGGCTAGTCCAACGGGTAAACGAAACATCGTATTTTTCTAGCATTTCTTCCGTAAGAATAAAATCAGGATATTTTATAAGGTCCACGGACAATGAGTTATAGGGCCCTCCCATCAATTTAAAGGCCAGGGTGTCCAGCTTTTTATAGTTGGTTTGCTTTCTCGATTTATACAGTTTTACTACATCGTTTTTCCGGTTGGTATAGCCCTGTTTTCCAATGTCTAATACGGCTTCTGATAGAGAGGCGTAGTCCCTGCGTTTTTGAATGGTTTCTCTGTAGAAGGCTACCATTCTGAGGCTTTTCTGTGGATAGTTGAGATGCTTTCGGGACAGCATTTTTCTAATTAACAGTCGCGCATCAATAGCGCCAACGCTGACTTCTGCCAATCGTTCAATATGTGGCCTGAGCCTAATCTTTGTTTTGGGCTTGGTCATTTCAGACAGTGCTATTGTCTTGGATACATAGCCGAGGTGTGAGACCCTAACAGCTCTTTCAGACAATCTTGCAGGTACTTTCAGTAAAAACTGTCCCTGACCATTGGTAATGGTACTGATGTTCGTTCCTTCTAGAATCAGCATGGCTGATACCAAGACTGTATTGGTCTTTTCGTCCAGCACTTTTCCACGGTATTGTTTAAGCCCTAAAGTATCCTTGATTACAAAAGAATGGGCGTGGCCCAGCTGACTACCCATCAAGACAAGGCACAGCAACCACCGTATGCAAATATGCTTACTCGGTAGCCCCCCTCTTTTTAGGATTGTCCTCATAGCTTGCTGATTGAGGTTTGTTCAAACAGCTACAAGTTAGTGATTTTCAATTAAATATAAAATGATTTCTACTATTATGGTATAAAAAACAGTGATTTGTTTTCATTCTGAACAGAACGTTTGCAGTCTTTTTGATATAGCTGTATGGAGGTGTCTAGCCGTTAAACAAGTATCACTTCCAGTACCTCATCTGTTTTAGAAACCTTGGCCAGGTTATTTCTGGTGAGTTCCTTTAAGGCCTTGTCCCATTTTTTATTCGAGAGTCCCGACTGTGCTTTTAGCTCATTTAACACCCATTTTTCGGCCGTTTTTAAAAGTTCCAAGATACCTTTGGCCTCCTCGCTGACTGCTGGGGCCTTTCGTTCTGGTTTCATCTGAGGAAAGAAAAGTACTTCCTGGATAGAAGCGTTGTTGGTCATAAACATAACCAAACGGTCAATACCAATTCCGATTCCAGAGGTAGGAGGCATACCGTATTCCAAGGCTCGCAAAAAATCCTGATCGATAAACATGGCCTCATCATCGCCTTTTTCAGAAAGCTTTAACTGTGCCTCAAAGCGCGCGCGCTGGTCTATCGGATCATTCAGTTCGGAGTAGGCATTGGCCAGCTCTTTCCCATTGACCATCAACTCAAAACGCTCTGTCAGCGCTGGGTTGTCACGGTGTTCTTTGGTAAGCGGACTCATTTCTTTCGGATAATCAGTGATAAAGGTAGGCTGAATATAGTGGTGTTCACAGGCCTCTCCAAACAATTCGTCAATCAGTTTGCCGACGCCCATGGTTTCGTCTACCTCAATTTTTAGACTTCTACACACGTCTCGCAAACCGGGCTCGTCCATACCGGCTACATCGTAACCTGTATGGGTTTTGATGGCTTCCAGGATGGGAACCCTGGGGTAGGGTGCCTTAAAACTAACGCGGTGTTCACCAATGGGTACTTCCGTACTGCCATTGGTGTCTAGGGCTACTTTTTCAAGCAGGGATTCGGTCATTTCCATCATCCAGTGGTAATCCTTGTAGGCCACGTAGAGTTCCATTACCGTAAACTCTGGATTGTGGGTTCTGTCCATGCCCTCATTTCTAAAGTCCTTGGCAAACTCATAGACCGCCTCAAAGCCACCTACGATCAGGCGCTTCAGGTAGAGTTCATTGGCAATGCGGAGGTACAGGGGCATGTTCAGGGCATTGTGGTGGGTGGTAAAAGGCCTGGCAGCAGCCCCTCCCGGAATGGGTTGTAAGATGGGGGTTTCCACCTCTAGGTAGCCCCGTTCATTAAAGAATTCGCGGATGGCATTGGTAATCTTTGTCCGTTTTATAAAGGTGTCCTTTACCTGGTCGTTTACAATCAAATCCACATATCGTTGGCGGTACCGTTGTTCCGGGTCGGAAAAGGCATCGTGTGATTTTCCTTCGGCATCGGTCTTTACCACGGGCAGTGGTTTTAAGCTCTTGGCCAGTACAGTCAGGGTTTTTACATTGACAGAGTATTCCCCCACCTGGGTCTTGAAGACAGTCCCCTGGATACCAATGATATCTCCGATATCCAGTAATTTCTTAAACACGGTATTGTAAAGTACGGCCTCCTCATCTGAACAAAGTTCATCGCGATTTAGGTAAATTTGCATACGCCCGCTGGCATCTTTTAGCTCAGCAAAAGAAGCCTTGCCCATAATCCTTCTGCTCATCATCCTACCAGCCAGTACGACCTCTTTGCCCTCGAAATCTTCAAATGACTTGCAGATGCCTGCAATGGTCGCCGTGGTTTTAAAGGCTTCTGCGGGATAGGGATTGATACCCAGGGTACGTAATTTTGACAGGGAGGCTCTTCTGATTTCTTCAAGGGGTGATAACTGCATGGTCCTTTATTATTAGTAGTTTTTTGATGTCAATCCACAAAGATACAACCTATTCACAAAAACGGGCTATTTCAGCCGTATATTTATAGCATTCATTCTGTGCGTACTGCCTGTCGGCAAGTAGGGGTACTGCCATTATTGTATCAGTTGGATTCAAGACCGCTATATAGGGGGGCTTTTAAAAGAAACACCCCTCCAAGCTTGTCGTTCCGTAAAAAATGGTATCTTTGTAATCCGCTACAAAGCGGAACAAGTTGTGTTGTTGAGGCGTTTGACGTCTCGGGTTTTTAAACCAATGGAAAGCTTCCCAGATCATCGGGACGCTTTTTTTTGTTTTAGGACAGCCTGTATGTCAACCCATTCCAAGAAGGGTTGCCCGGTATTGCCAGCAAATTCGAATAAAAAGAATGGCAAATACCAAGGATGTTCCAAACTTTAACACCACCGATGCCAAAAAGCCCACCAGGGAACCCAGGGCGGCTTGTAAGGCCCTGCTTGTATCAGTCGCATCTTTGATCATTTCCCCTGCAAAGGCACCGACAAAAGGACCAATAAGAATCCCGAAAGGCCCAAGAAATAAGATGCCTGCCAACAGTCCCAACATCGTTCCAATACTTCCATAGCGGGTACCGCCCATTTTTTTGGCACCCAGGGCTGGCATCAGGTAATCAATCAGCCAGATGGTCACGGCGATGGCCAGGCAAATTCCTAGAAAGAGCCCGTTCATAGGAACGGCCTTACTGCTATGCAGTATCAGCAGGCCGACCCAGCCTGTCAGCGGGCCTGGCAGTATTGGTAAAAAGGAACCAATCATGCCCAGTAGTACGAAAAGAAGTCCGATAATCACAAGTAGTATATCCATAAAAACAGCTAAGGTAATGTGCAATGCACAAAAATAAACAAAAGAAAATACCTTCCAAACGGGGCTTTCCAGTTCGGAGCATTGTCACCTAGCAAAAAATAGTGTATTTTCACAAAACGAAATATTTTCCAATGTACCGACTTGTTTTACTTGTCATTGTTTGCGTATTAGGCTTGTCTTCCTGTAGCTATTTTGACCGGAATGCTGCCAAAGCCACGATTCCCCAGGTAGATACCATCGTCGATTTTCATTCGGTTGATGCTTTTCCCCTGTTTCCTAAATGTGAGGACATTCCTTCGCGAAAAAAACAGCAGATTTGTTTTCAACTGGCTATGTCCGAGCATATCTATGCAGCTTTAAAGGGCCATCGTTTACAGACCGGGCAAAGGGTCAACGACACCGTTTGGGTTCGTTTACAGGTAGATGCTTCCGGTAAAACGAGTTTGTCTTCGGTACGGATGTCAGCGGCTACGCGGGCACTCTTACCCAATTTTGACAGTGTCTTACAGGAAAGTATCCACCAATTACCACTGCTGAAACCGGCCATCAAACGACAGATGCCTGTGACCACGGCTTTTAATTTGCCTGTTGTGCTGACCTATCAGTAGCCTTTGGTGAAGGGCGATTACCAGCTTTTTTATTTAAAAATCACTAAGTTTACCAAAAAAATTACTAAGCTATGAAAACATACGTCCACCGACACTTGATTTTTCGGTGCTTTTCGCTGTTACTCCTTGTTGCCTGTAGCCGGGAAAGTATTGAAATTACCGACCAAACGATCTCCAATGAATGGCTGGTTAGTTACGAACTTACCGGCAGTTTTACCGCTTCCCAGCTCCAGCAAACGGCGGCGCCTTTCTCGACTATGTATCCGGTCATAGCGGGATTTAGCTACCGTGATGTAAAGGCCTACAAGTTGGTCTATACCACCACTGATGTGGTCGGTACCCCTATCAGTGCTTCTGGGCTGGTTTTGATTCCCCAGCAGGATACCCCGTTCCCCATCGTCTCTTTTCAGCACGGAACGGAGACCGATAAGGAAAAGGCGCCGTCTAATGCCGTACTCAATCAAGATACTTTGTTAGGCCTGTTAGTCTCCGGCTCCGGTTATGTAATGCTTTTTCCGGATTACCTGGGGTATGGTGCCTCCAAGGCCTATCCCCATCCCTATGAACACGCCGCCACTTTGGGAAAAACCTGTTATGACATGCTGATGGGGGCCAAGGAAATGTTCCAGGAATTAGAGGTACAAACTTCCGAAAAGTTATTTTTAGCAGGTTACTCGGAAGGCGGTTATGCCACCATGGCCATGCACAAATACCTGGATGCGCATTCCAATATTCCGGTGACCATGTCTGCTCCTGGGGCCGGTGCCTATCACAAAACTGCTTTTGCCCAGGCCATTTTAGAGAAGGATGAAACCTTGGAATTCTTACCGAATTACATGTGGGTGCTAGAGACTTATAACTGGGTGTATGGTGTAGACAGGCCTTGGTCAGCCACGGTTAATGAACCCTATGCGACTACCCTGGAAAACATCATTGATCCCGGTGATTATCTCACTAGTGGCATATCGAAAAACCCATCAGTACTCTTTCAGGCCTCCTTTAGGGACGCTTTTCTGGCAGGGACGGACGCCCTCTGTGCGCCGGTGGCTGACAATGACATCCACGACTGGTTGCCCAAGGGACCTATTACCCTCTACCACGGAGAAGAGGATGACTATGTTTTTCCGCTCAATAGTCAATCGGCTTATGAAGCCATGAAGGCCCGTGGTGCAAGCGTTTCCCTGGTAACTTTTCCGGGGGAGAACCATGCAACAGCCATTCTTCCCTACCTAAATGCGGTTGTTCCGCTTTTTGAGTCTTTAAAGTGATAGGGGGATAGGAGTTATCAAATAGGGCAGTGCTTGTTTAGGCTAAAATCAAGCATTCAACAGCTGCCATAAGGCGTCCTTTAATTCAGTCAGTCCTTGTTGGGCCACCGAGGAGATAAACAGCGTACGGACATCTTTGGGAAGGGTTTCCCTAATTGCCTCGGTCAGTTCCTCGTCCAGCATATCTGATTTTGAAATGGCCAGTAGGCGGTTTTTGTCCAAGAGTTCCGGGTTGTACTTTGTCAGTTCGTTTAAGAGGATTTTGTATTCCTTGTAAATGTCATCACTGTCTGCTGGAATCAGAAAGAGCAGTGTGGCATTTCGTTCGATATGTCGTAGAAAATAATGCCCTAAGCCCTTCCCTTCGGAAGCTCCTTCGATGATGCCGGGAATATCAGCCATCACAAAACTCTGAAAATCGCGGTATTCTACAATGCCCAGGTTGGGTTTAAGGGTGGTAAAGGCGTAGTCGGCGATTTTGGGTTTTGCCGAGGTAATGACTGATAGCAGGGTAGACTTTCCAGCGTTGGGGAAGCCAACCAGTCCCACATCGGCCAGCACCTTTAATTCCAGTTGAAACCAACCTTCTTCCCCTTCTTTACCGGGCTGTGCATAGCGGGGTGTC
>JASMME010000059.1 GCA_030748365.1 Lutibacter sp. | reverse complement strand
AGAACTAAAATGTACGTGTTCTTCATTTTCCTCAGGCGAACTCCAACTTTTAAAGGGGGTCCTGAAGGGGTCTATATCCGCAATGGATTCATACCAATTCGTAAGTGTGGAGTAAGCGCTAGGAACATAATCAAGCGCAAGTGCACTGACCGTTGGAATAAAAGAAAAAGTCTTCGGATTTAAATTGGCTATAAAATCTTGACTCAGTCCGTCGGTAATACCGTAAACAGGTCCAGCATCATCAAAATTAAACAAACCACCAGCAGCGGCGTCCGGACTAGCATAGGTAGCTGTTTGGGAATAATAATCATGATATATATCTCTTGAGGGTAAACAATCAGCTGCGCCAAGATTGAGGATAAACTCGAACACCCTACCTGCTTGGTTTTCCATTGGTCCAGACCAACAATTCATCTTCATCGAAAGAAAGGAACCTTCAAAATCGTTTAGCTCCACTAAGTGATTTGGCGGTCGATAGTTTGACAGAAAGGGTTCTCCTGGATTAAAATCTGACCCATCCTTTTTTTTATACCGCTGGTTAGTACCACTACCATTGGTAATGGCGATATTACGGGTCGTTTCCGGGAACCCCTGACTTAGGGGGCTTAAATTGTTCATATGGCCATAAAATAGTCCAAAATATGGATGTGGTTTGCGTATATCGCCCTGATGAGGACCATCAATATGATCCATTAGCAGTTGCCGGCCTGCTGGGCTACCCAACAAATTATCCCTAACATTTATTGCACCATCAACATTGATTGTCTTGGAAAAAGGCCCCAAAAGAAAGGGGGGGAAGAGAACGGGGACGCAATATTCAAAATCATTATTGCCGGCTAGATAACTGAACATTTCCTGCATACCCATAGGCATATGCCCACCCTTATGGGGCGAATCAAAAGAGACATAGAGCCTTGTATCAGGCTGATAAACGGCCGACCCCGTTGTCTTGTGTTTCATTTCCAGATAGTTTAAGGCATACCGTGTGATGATTCCACCCATACTGGGGCCAATAATCACATTTCCGACCAGGGGGTTCAATGGTTTTGTGGTAAACGGGTCGATCGTCCCTAGCACTTTTTGATGATTGATTCTTTTGATCAGTTCTGCCAGCAGAAGTGCGTTCCTTTCTATATAATCTCCGCCTCCTGAAATCCATTCATCATCTTGCTTGTATTTTGGAAAATTAACCAGGATAAGATCATGGCCTGTAGTAGCCAAAAACGCCTTGAATTGCTGACCCTCAGCGGTTTTAGTAATTAAGTCCTCAAGATCATCAATACCCCTTGTATTCATAGGATCAAAACCATCTACAAAAAAAACAGGTTGGTTAAGTACACCATCATCATTACTGCTATAAATTATTTTATATTCGGCCCAGCCCCCAAAATTACGTCCCACCACCCCATAGCGTTCATTGATAGCTGCTATTTCTATCTTACCGGTAGTAGTAAAACGGATAACACCGTCCCCTGCAGGCTTTTCAAAATCAGGTTGATTGGGATCATTGCTTAAGTCAAATTTATCATCGGAGATGGGATTATCGATAAAGGCATTAGTCATAGCTTCCTTCCATGGTTCCTTATCAAAGAAATTAAGCTCGCCCATCCGACAGGTAACATTGGCAGCAAGGGCCGTAACCTTTACCCTTAAAACCTGAGCGCCACTCTCCGTAAAACGCACATCGGAAATCGTAACTGTTTGCCATTGATTGTTGGTATTCGTAAAATCGATCGCCGCCAAGGTTGTTTCTGTTCCGGCAGCATTTACGGTATAGAATGTTAGGGTACCCGTTCCGGTGGCGGAAACCTTGGTTGACAACTCATAGGAGGTCGCTACTGAGCCAACATTAACCTTATAATCCACAAAGAAGTCATCTCCAGACTCCAAAAATTCAACACCTTCCTTATAACCAGGATTGAAATTTTCACTTATGTTATAAAACCCTCCTGGCCCCATGGCGCTCAATTGGCCGGAAATGGAATGGGTAGGCGCATTTACTAAGGGCAATTTTTCTGTCTTTATCTGATCAAGACCAAATCCCATGCCGGCATCAGCAACCTTTAGCCTTAGGGTTTGTTCGCCTGTATCTGTAAATTGTATGATGTTATTATACGTTTTCCATTGGTTGCCTGGACCAGAAAAAGACAGTTGACCAACCTTTGTCTCATTATCAGAATGCTGCCATCGTAGGTTGTCAATAGCATGGATGTTGTTAGATGCCCCAGTTCTTGCAGCAAAGGTAAATACCCAGTCTGATAGGTCTGGGCTATACCCATTGAGTGCTTTTGAGTCAAAATTGATATGATAACCATTGTAGCTTAGTTCGCTATTTTTATAAGTCAGGGTAATGGTTTTTAGTTCGTGAAAATTATCCGACAAATTATTATTATTTTCAAGACTGGTTCCTTTCCAATAAACAGCCTCTGACAATGAGGTTATATATTGTGTAAAATTAAGTGATAAGCCCCCCTCAATTTTTAATCCTTCGTAGCCGTTATCCTCATTCCAACTATCCGTATTAGATTTGGGTCCGAAATGGAAAGACAGGCCATCTGCACCATCTCCGTCATACATTCGCATATCAAAAGAAATTTCCCACTCTTCTGTGTTATCTTTAAACTTTGGATCAATACGATAGACCCCCCATTTATTGCCTTCGGCAGGTGTCAGCTGTAGTTCGTTATTCTTAATTGTAGCAGCTCCTTTAGAATCTAATTTAAGTGAGGGTTCGGTTGTGAAATTGGAATAGCCATCTTCTATACCATAGAATTCGAAGCGCCCCGATGCGCCTTTGATAACAGAAGAGAGTAAATAGTTACCCTTATCTTTCACATCAATCCTGTAATCCGCAGAGAAATCGTCCCCTAATTTCATAAAAAACTTATCTTCCTCATGGCTGAAAGATTCATTACCTCCACTATAAAAAGCCTCCGATTGGATAATGCTGGTTGTGCTCTCGGAAATGATATGGGTTTTTTCGATCGGAAGTTTTGTAAAAGCCATCCAATCAAGGCCAAATCCCCCGCCGGCATCGGTAACCTTTAGCCTTAGGGTTTGTTCGCCTGTTATTCCTGTCAAGTCTATAAGACTCTTATACGTTTTCCATTGGTCGCTTTGACCAGAAAAGGATAGTTGGACAATTTTCGTATCCTCAGAACCATCATCTTTTACCGTATAGAGTTCGAGGGTCCCGGAGGTGGCTTTGATCTCAGAAGACAGCACATACTTCTTATTATTCCCTGAACCCACATCCACCTTAACCTTATAATCCGCATAGGAACCGTTCTCTTTAAAGAGTAAAAGTTGCCTGTCTCCGTCATAACCATGTACAATTGTATGGGTGCTTAAGTCATGAAATTGTTCATTATAGATAGCGGCCTTATTTTTAATCTCGGTAGCGTTTGGCAGATCAAACCTCATCGTATCAAGGCCAAATCCCCCGCCGGCATCGGTAACCTTTACCCTCAAGATCTGAGGACCTTCTGTATTTAAATTTATGGGGCCGTTATACGTTTTCCATTGGTCGCTAGGACCAGAAAAGGACAGTTGGCCAATTTTCGTATCGTCAGAACCATCAGTTTTCACCGTATAGAATTCGAGGGTCCCGGAGGTGCCTTTGATATTGAAGGACGCCAGAGTTCTGATTCTTCCATCATCCTTTAAGACATATATCGGATAGTCTACATAGGTGTTATTTGTTTTAAAGCTTAAAAACTGTTTATCACCATCATAACCATGCTGAACATTGCCCTCCAAATCAGGGTAATGATAGAAGTTTTCGGCCTCGAGGGGGTCATCGCTGCTATAGCTTCCATTCCCGGATGGAGTAAAAGCAAATTCCATTTCTTTTATATGAGCATCTTCTGTAGCATCTGCTAAAAGCTTTAATCTTAAGGTTTGTTGCCCCACCTGTGGAAAGGACAGGGAAATTCTGTAGGTAGTCCCGTTTGTGTCAGGAAATTCCAGATGTCCAATTTTGGTCTCCTGACCACCATTTACAAGATAAAGGCCAATTTTGGAAGCTGCTCCTAGAACACGGCAATCTACCCACATAGGGTAATTAATAGAATTTGGGCTTACGTTTATGTTATAATCTATATAATCTCCCGTTTTTGCGTCATTCTCTATTCCAAGGCCAAACCAATCTCGATGCATACTGTGGCCTTTATCTGGATCGTCTGGATAATTCTCATTATTTCCATGGGTTGTTGTGTGTTCACCTTTTAATGTTCCCGGTAGGTTGGTCGTTTGCTGGGCAAAAGCCATCCCTACAAAGCCTATACATAACAGTGCGAAGGTAAACGCCTTGTGGTAACAATGTCTTTTTCGGGGTAGAAACGTTTGTGTTTTCATAGCATTTCTATTTTTTATCAATGGAGAAGAAGTACCTTTTTAAAGGGATATCTACAAAAAAACACGGATTGTATTCTTTTATTATTATAGATCTTCTTAATCCTATTATTTACCATTAATAAGTAGGTTATTCATGTGTTTTATTAGTGAAAAACTATAAAGCACAATACCTACAATGTATTACGGAATGAACTAACTTTAGAAAAGTATTAAAAGGCGCAATTTTTAATCTATTTTCAAATTCAAGCAATAAATTACTGCGCAATTCTATGAAAAAAACTTATAAAAAGCAAGTTTTGAATATAAAATTATTAATATACTGTATTTTATAGTCTATTAACCTTACTAAAAGTATGCTTATTGGTATTGCCCTAATTATGGCTTAATACCGACATAAAAACTGTGAAATACTTGGAATTTTTGAGGTAAAAAAATCAGCATAAAAACTTGTCACAGCTACTTTTGTATTTTCTGAAATACTGGCTAGATTTTTTTAAACAAACCTCCCTGCAGAAGAACTCATTTTCTAAAATCACTTTCTTTTTTAGTGTGCTATGTAGTTTAGATTGGCTTGTTTAATAGCTCGATAAGAGGGTAAGTCCGCAGCATCAGTCCCATAGATATTACCTGGGTAGTTACTTTCCTTGTTGTTCCCCAGGTCTGCGTAAAATCCTGACTGGAAGCCCTCACTTGTTCTGTGACATTCACACATGTATTATTTAAAAAACCTATTGCGGAAGTGGTGGTTTTCTAATATCTTTGCCCTCTTAAGTATTTTATATGATTCAGATTACCTTACCGGATGGCGCTCACAGAGAATACCCCAGCGGTATCAGCCCCATGGAAATTGCCAAAAGCATTAGTGAGGGCTTTGCTAGGAATGTACTCTCAGCCAGTTTCAACGGTCAAACAGTGGAGAGCTGTACCCCCCTAAAAGAAAATGGTAGCCTGATACTGTATACTTTTAATGACAAGGAAGGTAAAAAAGCTTTCTGGCATTCATCAGCCCATGTCTTGGCGCAGGCCATCACTTCCCTATATCCTGAGGCAGCACTAACGATTGGCCCGGCCATTGATAATGGTTTTTATTACGATGTAGATTTGGGAGAGGCCGTTATTTCGGAAAAAGATTTTGCAACCATTGAAAAACGCATGCTAACCTTTGCCCGGGAAAAACACGTATTTAGCATGCGATCCGTTTCAAAGAAAGCGGCACTGACTTTCTACAAAGAACAAGACAACCCTTATAAGGTGGAACTGATCGAAAACCTGGTAGATGGAGAGATCACTTTTTGCGATCACGCTGATTTTACCGACCTGTGCCGTGGTGGCCATATTCCAACTACCGGAAGCATCAAAGCCATAAAGATTATGAACGTGGCAGGTGCTTACTGGCGGGGCGATGAAAAGAACAAGCAACTTACCCGCGTCTATGGAGTATCCTTTCCCAAACAAAAAATGCTTACCGAATACCTGGCATTACTGGAAGAGGCCAAAAAACGCGATCACCGCAAATTAGGCAAGGAACTGTCACTTTTTGCTTTCTCAGCAAAAGTAGGGCAAGGACTTCCCTTGTGGCTACCCAAAGGGACTGCCCTGAGGAGCCGACTGGAAGACTTCCTAAAAAAAGCCCAGAAGAAGGCGGGCTATGAAATGGTGATGACCCCGCATATCGGCCAAAAGGAATTGTACATAACTTCTGGGCACTATGCCAAATACGGGGAAGATAGCTTTCAGCCCATTCGTACCCCCAAGGAGGAGGAAGAGTTCCTGCTAAAACCCATGAACTGCCCACACCACTGTGAAATTTACAAGCATACGCCTTATTCTTATAAAGACCTACCGAAGCGCTTTGCAGAATTTGGGACAGTCTACCGGTACGAGCAGAGCGGTGAATTACACGGACTGACCCGTGTACGGGGCTTTACCCAAGATGATGCCCATATCTTTTGTACCCCAGATCAATTAGACCAAGAGTTCAAAGCAGTAATCGACCTGGTACTCTACGTGTTCAAATCACTCAGCTTTGATGATTTTACCGTACAGGTTTCACTGAGAGACCAAGATAATACGGAAAAATATATTGGCAGTGATGAAAACTGGGAAAAGGCCGAAACAGCCATCATCAATGCCACCAAAGAAAAAGGACTAAACTATGTGGTCGAATATGGAGAAGCCGCTTTTTATGGCCCTAAATTAGACTTTATGGTGAAGGATGCCCTGGGTAGAAGCTGGCAACTGGGTACCATACAGGTAGACTATAACCTGCCGGAACGCTTTGACCTTCACTATAAAGGGGCAGACAACCAACTTCACCGACCTGTGATGATTCACCGGGCGCCTTTTGGATCTATGGAACGATTTATTGCCGTATTACTAGAGCATACTGGGGGTAAATTTCCACTTTGGCTTAGCCCAGAACAGGTTATCTTATTGCCTATCAGTGAGAAATACCAAAAATATGCTGAAAAAGTTTTACATTTGTTGGAAAATTCCGAAATTCGCGCCCTCGTGGACAACCGGAATGAAAAGACCGGTAGAAAAATAAGAGACGCCGAGGTGAACAAAATACCCTTTATGATCATTGTAGGTGAACAGGAAGAAGCCCAGGAAACGGCTTCTCTGAGAAAACAGGGCGAAGGGGATATAGGAACGTTTGGTATCGATGAATGTATCGCCTTTATCCGTAAAGAAATAGACAGTACAATAGCAAGGTTTTAGTTTAATTTAAATTTTTAAGTCATAGCAATAAGAAGAAACAGGCCCAGAAGACCCTGGAGGATCATCAAGGAAGATCCGCACAGGATCAACGAAAAGATAACCCATGTAGAGGAGGTACGCCTGGTCGGCGACAATGTAGAGGTTGGAATCTACAGAATTTCAAAAGCAAAGGCACTGGCCAGAGAACAAGGACTGGACCTGGTAGAGATTTCTCCCAAAGCGGTTCCACCGGTTTGTAAGATTATTGATTACAAAAAATTCCTGTACGAACAAAAGAAACGGGAAAAAGCCCAAAAGGCCAAAGCCACCAAGGTGATTGTCAAAGAGATTCGTTTCGGACCCAATACCGATGAACACGACTATGAATTTAAAAAGAAACACGCCATCAAATTCCTAGAGGATGGCGCCAAACTAAAGGCCTTTGTATTCTTTAAAGGGCGTTCTATTATATACAAGGACCAGGGACATATCCTGTTGCTGCGCCTTGCCCAGGAACTGGAAGAATACGGAAAGGTGGAGCAAATGCCAAAATTGGAGGGTAAACGGATGATTATGTTTATCACCCCAAAAAAGAAATAAAAACAATATAAGTAAGATAAAAAGCAGAAAGAAATGCCT
>JASMME010000058.1 GCA_030748365.1 Lutibacter sp. | reverse complement strand
AGTAGAAAAGTAATATCCCTGGCAGTTTCTTTGATGGCGTCAAACCTGCCTGAGGCACCTCCATGACCAGTTTCCATATCGGTATGGAACAGCAAGCGGTTATTATCCGTTTTGTATTCCCTGAGTTTTGCCACCCATTTTGCAGGCTCAAAATACTGCACCTGTGAGTCGTAAAGGCCTGTGGTTACCAGCAAATGGGGATAGACCTGTCTTGTAATGTTGTCATAGGGAGAATAGGAATGAATATACGCGTAGTATTCCCGGGTATTGGGATTTCCCCACTCGTCAAATTCGCCTGTGGTAAGCGGTATGCGTTCATCCAGCATCGTAGTAAGGACATCTACGAAGGGAACAGCCGCAATCACGCCGTTGAAGAGCCCTGGCGCCATATTAATGACTGCGCCCATCAATAAGCCACCTGCAGAACCTCCTTGGGCATACAGATGCTCTGGAGACGTATATGCTTGTCCAACCAGGTATTTTGCAACGGCGATAAAATCGGTAAAACTGTTTTTTTTATGCAATAAACGGCCCTGTTCATACCATTTTCTACCTAGGTATTCACTGCCCCTTATATGGGCAATCGCATAAATAAATCCACGATCCAGCAAGCTCAGCCTTGTAGTGCTAAAACCAGCATCCAAGGTATAGCCATAGGCACCGTATCCATAAAGTAGCAGTGGCGTATGCGCCCCGATGTTCGTCTGTTTGTGATATACCAGGGAAATGGGAATCTCTGTACCATCAGCAGCAGTTGCCCACAAACGCTTACTCACATAATTGTTCTTGTCGAAGGTATTGCCAAGCACTACCTGCTCCTTGACAATGTCTTCCGAACGGTCCGTTACTTTAAAATCAATGACCCTGTGGGGCGTGGTCATGGAATGGTAGCTGTACCGGATCTGATCCGTGTCAAATTCTGGATTGGAATAGACCCCTGCCGTATAGGTTTCTTCGGCAAAAGGAATGCAATAGTCCTCAGTGCCATCCCAACGTCTGATTCTGATATTACAGAGCCCGTTGAAACGTTCTTCCAACACCATAAAATCCTTAAAAATCGAAAAATCTTCTAACAATACCTCCTGTCTGTGTGGGATCACCGTTTCCCAGCAGTCCTGTGTGGTCCTTGTTTTAGGGGTTTTCATCAGGGTAAAGTTGGTCGCCTTGTCTTTATTGGTCAAGATATAAAAATGATCCTCATAGTGCGCAATACTGTATTCGAGGCCCCTTTCTCTTTGCTGAAAGAGTTCGAACTGCCCCAATGGGTCATCGGCCGCTAAAAAACGGTATTCGGTCGACAGGGTACTGTAAGCGCCTATGAGAAGGTACTTTCTAGATTTTGTTTGTTGCACATAGACACCGAAAGCTTCATCCTGTTCATGGTAAATTTCCGTATCTGTTGAAGGATCCGTACCCAGCACATGACGGAAAATTTTCTCACTGCGCAAGGTGTCAGGGTTCTTTTGGGTGTAGAAAATCGTTTTGTTATCATTCGCCCAGACAGCATTCCCCGTGGTATTTTCAATTTTTTCAGGATAAATCAACCCGGTCTCCAAATTCTTAAAGCAGAGGGTATACTGTCTTCTGCTCAGGGTATCCACCCCAAAAGAAGCCAACTTGTTGTTGGGGCTGACCGATACACCAGATAGGTTGTAATAGGCGAAGCCCTGAGCCATCTCCGGCACATTGAACATGATCTCTTCATCGGCTGCCAAGGATCCTTTTTTCCTGGTGTGTATTGGGTATTGTGACCCTTTCTCATACCGGGTGATATAATAGTAGCCCCTAAGTTTAAAAGGAACAGAACTATCATCTTCCTTGATACGTGCCCTCATTTCCTCAAAAAGCGATTCTTGAAAGGCCTTGGTATGGGAGGTATATGCCTCAAAATGATCGTTCTCCGCTTGTAGGTAGTCAATCACCTGGGGGTTATTGGCATCATTTAGCCAGTAATAATGGTCGATCCTGTCATGGCCGTGCACCATCATTTTTTTAGCAATCTTAGTAGGTAAAGGGGGGCGTTTATTCAATTTTTCCATGCGACAATCAGGGATTCTACAGGTTGTAAAAATAACTTATTTATACGTGTGATTCTGTTAAAAAATGTAAAATATACACCCATAAACAGTCCGCCAATAATATCCCTGCCTGTCTATTCACTAAAACAATCGTCCTTAAAACCGATAAGGTACATTTTTTCTTGTGCACGTGTCAAGGCTGTATAGAGCCATCGCAAATAATCAATATTTTGGCCTTCGGGGAGATAAGGCTGCTCTACAAATACGGTTTTCCACTGACCGCCCTGGGATTTATGACAGGTCATCGCATAGGAAAATTTGACCTGCAAGGCATTGAAAAAACGGTTCTTTTTAATCCCTTGAAGTTGCTTGTACTTTGACCTTTCTCCTTCAAAATCTTTGGCAACTTCCTGATACAGCCTGTTGTTGTCCTCGTAGGACAATGAAGGGGTTTCAGTCTGTAGGGTATCCAACAACAATACGGTTTCAAAGGGTGGCTGGTTTGGGTAGTCAATCATTCGGACCTTTACTTCCGCAAAACGGAATCCATACAATTCTTTGGTGGAAAAAATCTCCAACAGTTCGCAAATATCACCATTGGCAATAAAACCAGCTTCGCTAGAGTCCTTTAACCAAAAATAATTATTTTTCACTACCATGACATAGTCTCCGGTGGCAATTTCACTGTCCAGACCGCGTATTTTACTTCTTATCTGTTGATTGTAAAGATTGGCCCTTTTGTTGGATCGTACAATAAAGGCCGTATCCTCTACCCCGGCATCATCATAAGCATCTTGAATGGCCTCCTGGATTTCGTAACCGTCTATCAGTCTGATTAGGTCTGGAAAACCGAGCTGAAACTGAAAAGGCATTGCTGCCTTGTTGGCTATGAGAATTCGCAGGGCCGTCGCATTGACAAGAATGCCCGCATCCTGGTGCTGGCGCATCACTTCCTGCAATTCAACTTCGCTGACGTCCTTTTGATAGGTAAAAGTCAGTTTGTCCCGATCCAGGGCTGGGCTGATTTGTAACTTTACTGGAGGCAATTGTGCCGTATCCCCTATCAACACCAATTTACACCGGGCGCCGCTGTACACATAAGAAATTAGGTCATCCAGTAAGGAACCATTTTCAAACAATTTTGAACGCAGGGGCGCATCGGGTATCATTGAAGCTTCGTCTACAAAAAAGAGGGTATTGGTATGCTTATTGGTTTGCAGTACAAATTGAACGCCTCCCCCCTTGTTCTTACGAGGGTGATAAATTTTTTTGTGAATGGTGAAAGCGGGCCTTTTAGAATAGCCTGAAATTACTTTGGCAGCCCTTCCTGTAGGAGCCATAAGCACTGCCTTGGTACCAGAACGCCAGAGATTGTTTACCAGGGTACTGATAAGGGTTGTTTTACCCGTACCGGCATAGCCCCTGATTAAGAACAAGGACTTATTGTTTTTATCAAACACGAAATCAGCGAGTCTGGAAAGCAGTATATCCTGTGACGGTGTAGGGGTAAACGGGCACTTTTCTACAAGGTCACCATAAAATTCTGAAGGGGTCTTTCGCATCGGTATACCAAATGTCAAATATACAAATTGATTTGTGCTGAAAAGTTTTTCCCATTAAAAAAAAATTGTAGATTTGCGTACGTAGATTCACAAAATACATAAATACATAATGACAACATTTTTGATCATCATTGCGAGTATTGTTTTGACAGGAGCGGCTGCCTATCTGATTGTAAATTACATACCCAAGAAGTCACACTGGATGGTATCCACAGCCTTGCTAATTATGGCGGCATTTTTGGCTTTTAAAATTTATGCTGAAATTTTAAAACCGATCAACTTCAATAAGGAAAAGAAAGTGCGGTATGCCAAAGTTATCAAAAACCTGAAATTACTAAGAGATGCACAGGTTGCTCACAAGAAAGTAACTGGTAAGTATAACAGCAACGGTGAGCATCTTATACAATTTATTGATACCGCCCAATACGCTTTGACCCAAACGCGAAACGTACCCAAAACGATCCGACTGGGAGGTGGTATCACCAAAGAAATAGAAGAACGCGTAGTCGACACAATCGGCTATGAAGATGTACGGGCCTCTTTTGTTGGAAGAGACTACCAGAACATGCTTCAGATACCCGGTACGGATGAACAATTTAAAATCGACATCGGTGAAGTAGAGAAAATCGCCGGTCTTAGGGCTGCTGTCTTTGAGATAAAAGTTGACAAAGGTCTGATCTTAGAAGACATGGATATAAATTTGGTAAAACAGGAAAAAGAAGCCATTGGTGGTGAAGAGGTAAGGGGTGAATACCTTAGGGTAGGTTCTTTATCTGAAGTAAGCGAAGACGGAAATTGGCCCCCATTTTATGATAAGGGAGATAAGAAAAATAACGAATCCTAACCTAGACTTCACAAAACTGAAGGAACAGCATATATCCATCCAACTCAGTTTGGATGGATTTTCTTTTTGCATCTACAACAAGAGAGCTAAAGAAATCACGGCGCTGACTACTTTTGAGTTTGAAAGCAAGCAGACTGTTACCGATAGACAGCACTTGGAACTCATCAAACAGCTTTTTGAGCAAGAACCATTGCTTCAACCAGCATACGCTGATGTCAGCATTACCCACTGCAATAAGCTAGTTAGCCCGGTACCCAAACCGCTCTTTGACAAAGAACAGCTTGGTAGCTACCTAAAGTACACCGTAAAATTGCTTGAAAATGATTATATCACTTATGATGATATTGCCAATACCGACATGGTAAACGTGTATATTCCCTTTGTCAATGTCAACAATTTTCTGATTGATAAATATGATGTGTTTACCTATAAACACTCCTCGACAGTACTGATAGAAACCCTTCTTAAGGCCTATAAAAACTGTGAGGGAACTTTTTGCTTTGTCAATGTCCTTCATACACATTTCGAGATTGTGGTGTTGGTAGACAAGCAATTGAAACTGTTCAACAGTATTGATTTCAACACCAAGGAAGATTTTATATACCACCTGCTGTTTACGGCTGAACAACTCTCGCTCAATCCCGAAGAATTTTCATTGGTCTTACTCGGTGACATAGAAAAAGAATCTGACTTATATACAATCGCCTATCAATACATTAGGAATATCTCGTTTTACGAACCGGACAAACGACCTGTAAACGCCGAAAAATACGGCTCAAAACACGCCCATTTCACCTTGTTAAACTCCTTGTAAAACGACCATGAGAATCATTTCAGGACTCTATAAAAACAAACGTTTACAAGCGCCTAAAAACCTGCCGGTAAGGCCTACTACGGATATGGCTAAAGAAGCCTTGTTCAACATCATCAACAACCGGTATTACTTCGACAGTATCAAGGTGTTAGACCTGTTTTCAGGAACGGGAAATATCAGTATTGAGTTTGCTTCCAGGGGCACCCAGGATATTACAGCCGTGGACAGTCACCGAGCTTGTATCAAGTATATTAAAAAAACTGCTGATGCCCTGGACCTAAACATCCAAACCGTTGGCAGTGATGTCTATACTTTTCTATCGAAGGCAGGGTCAAAATTCGATCTTATCTTTGCTGATCCGCCTTATGACTTCACCGGAGCACAATTTGAAGCAATCGTCTCTGGTGTTTTTGATAGAGATCTCCTGGCAAAGGATGGCCTGTTGATTATAGAGCATTCAAAAAGAACAAAACTAGACCACTTACCAAAGCATGCCTTTTCAAAAAAATACGGTGGTAATATGTTTGATTTTTTCGAAAAATAAACGGCCTAAAAAAAGCCTTGTTCAAGGCTTTTTTACTGTGCAATAAAGAGTCGTATATGTTAGGACCATCTCCAATAAGCCATGGTATGGTCATCATTTCTTTTTCAACCAGTTCTTTTCAAAATCACAACCTTTATAATGGTCGTTTATTTTGATATAGGTATCAAAAATTTTGTCCTGGGCCCATTTTTCAAGGGCCTCCTTACGCTTCTTTTGAAGGGTTAGTTGCTGGATTTTTTCATAGTCCTTGGTAAATGATGCTATATGGGATGCTACCCTTGATTTTACCATGATTAATTTGTGCATCTTTTCCCCACCCCTGATCTCTTCATAAAAAGGCTGTGTAATCTCTTCAGACTTCAAATTACTTACCCTATTGTAGAGATTCGGATCCATACGGGTCAGGTCAAAACGGGTATCATTGGTCTGCGGATTCATGATAAGCCCTTTGTTATTGACTGTTTCCTTGTCTTCAGAATATTTTATTACCGCTTCTTCGAAAGAAATCTTTCCAGAGAGAATCTCCTCCCTAACCGCCGACAATTCATCGAGAGAAGCGCGCAATTCTTCGGATTTTATTTTTGGTTGTATCAGTATATGTCGCACATCGCGCTCCTGCCCTCTTATCTTTTCAACCTGGACGATATGAAACCCAAAACCAGATTCAAACGGATCTGAAACATCACCCTCATCCAAACTAAAAGCAACCTCTTTAAATTCTCTTATAAAACCGCTTTCCCGGGTAATGGTGTACTTGCCTCCACCACCTGGGCCTGAACTCGATACGGAGGGATCATCAGAATTCATAATGGCTTTTAAACGAAAACTAAAGCCATTTTCAATGTCTTTTTTTATAGTATTTAACTTGCTGATAACCCGCTCGGTCTCGGCCTCTGAAGGCTTTAGAATCCGAACAATCTGGGCCAATTCAATCTGGGTACTGAACTCGGGCAATTCATTGGCTTGTTCGAGATTTTTAAAATAGGTCCTCACCTCTTCAGGAGTGACATCTATTTCCTCAGTAATACTGGCCCGTTCACGCTGAATCAGCAACTGTTCCCTTTGAATACCTGTCAATTCAGTCCTGAGGTCCTCCTCGTCGTTAAACCCGTAGAGTTCCAATACCTTTTCTATAGACCCAAGCTGCTGCTTGAAGTAGGAGATATTACGCTCAACCTCTCCATTTACTTCTGCATCAGACACTTCTATACTATCAACCACCGCATGGTGCGCCAATAATTTTTGGGTCATAATCTCTTCCAGAATCTCGCAATCCTTAATTTCAATCTTCTCTTCCGATTGAAGTTGCATTTCTTTCTTGAACTTGTCAATATCAGCATCTAGTACGATGTTCTTGCCAACAACTACAGCCAAACCGTCAATCTTTTCTCTTTCTTGGGCATTCATACCAATAAGGCCCCATAAAAAGGCCAACAATATACAGTTTCTATACATCTTAATAAATTTCAAATTGTTTGTTTTTTTGTGCATCGTCCACCAGGGTCTCCTCTATCGTTCGCAACAACCGTTTTTTACGCTGGTGCAATATCATTTGTTTTATCGTAGGTGTGATATAACTTTTCGGGGCTACCTGGTTTCTCCTAAGCACTTCTTTAACAAGCACCAAATATAAGCTTAATGAATCTTCTTTCTGAAGAAAATGGCCAGTTTTTAACAATTGTTTCTCCGCCACTTCCTTAAACAAGGGATAACGGTTGACCAAGTCAGAATATTTGACCCAAACCGAGTCATTGAGGTGGGATGATTCCATTGAAAGCGCCACATCCTCCAAACTGATAAGATCTTCTTTCTTAGATGATTTAAAAAGAGTGATTATTTTTTTGTTAGTCCTAAAGATCTCAATCTTCCGGAGCAAAAATTTAAATATGATTATGAAAAAGAACAGGGACGGCA
>JASMME010000057.1 GCA_030748365.1 Lutibacter sp. | reverse complement strand
GGTTGACGGTAAAGATATGACAGACATATTAATGGCAGAAGAGCGCTTATTGCTAATTGTTGCCTATGACCTTGGTAAAAGTGATCGCGAAGGATTTACGTCCTTAGAAGAAACGGTCTCAGTAGCCTTGAAACAAGGATACAGGGTGGCGATTTTATCAGCGTCTCTCTATGAGGCGCATCCGTTTATCGGTGATCGATTTGGCGCAGATGCAGACCTCTTGTTCTGTGATGCGACAACCCTTAAGACCATGATTAGGGCCAATCCGGGTGTGATGACGCTGCACAAAGGCAGCATTACCGGTAAATGGAATTGGATTGATATAGCAAACATTAATTGGTAAACGATGAAACCTTTGTTATTAATATTTATAGGTGGAGGAGCTGGAAGTGTTATGCGCTATCTAATCGGCAGGTGGCTTAACCATCCCGCCTATTTGCTTCCCTATGGTACACTGCTTGTTAATATACTGGGCAGTTTGTTGATCGGTTTTGTCATAGGCTTTGTTGCCAGGTCTTCCAGTTTTACTGAAAACCACGCACTGATACTCGCTACCGGTTTTTGCGGTGGTTTTACTACCTTTTCGGCCTTTGCGCTCGAAAACCAGCTGTTTTTAAAGAGTGGTGATTACGGTAGCTTTGTGGGTTATACCCTTGCTTCTGTTTTGTTAGGGCTCTTGGCAGTTTTTATTGGGCTGTATCTGTCAAAAATAGCTTAACCAGTCAATCGCTACTCATTTCCTTTCCTGGTAGGTTTTTTAGCGCCTTTCGTTGATGGATAGCCATTCGTTTGCGATTTACCTTTCTCTATCTTGCATTTTTTCACTTCATCTTATCCATTTTTGATGTCCTTGGGCTATGTCATGGTTGTTTTAATGAATAAATAAGCGTAAAACGAATAAATATATTATTGACCCCTAAAAAAATAGGGGTCAATTTTGTTATATAGATAAAAATAGATGTTATACCCCCAAAAAGTTAGGGGTTATTAAAATATATATATACTTTTGGGCCGAAATCAATTAAAAACACTTTATCATGAAGAAAATTGAAGCAGTTATCAGAAAATCAAGATTTGGTGAGGTCAAAGAGGCCCTTCATCAGATTGAGGTTAATTTTTTTAGTTACTGGGATGTGACAGGCGTTGGTAACGAAAAGCAGGGCCATGTGTATCGAGGGGTTAGCTATAGCACCTCTGACATACAACGTCGTTATATATCCATTGTCGTATCAGATTCTTTTTTGGACAGGACGGTGGAAGCCCTTTTGGAATCGGCCTATACCGGTGCGGTTGGCGACGGTAAGATTTTTGTTTCTGAAATCGAAGAAGCTTATAGAATAAGAACCAAAGAGAAGGGTGCAGATTCTCTTGTATAATACTAACAAAAACAAAATCATAACACTTATGAAAAAAATAATTACCAAGCTATCAATAGTAGGATTGCTATTGTTGGCTATTACAGGCGCTTATGCGCAAGATACCTTAGTGGTGGAGGAAGTGAGTACCACCATAGCTGCCACTACTGTAGCTGCTGAACAGGAAGTAGCTGCCCTGGAACCTGTCGTAGAGGAAGCGGTAATGGGATCGGATGCGGTACTCGACCTGATGTGGATCGTTATTGCCGGTATTTTAGTGTTTTTTATGCAGGCTGGATTTACCTTGGTAGAGACCGGTTTTACCCGTTCTAAAAATGCTGGGAATATCGTGATGAAAAATATTATGGACCTCTGTATAGGTAGTATTGGTTTTTGGGCCATCGGTTATACGATTATGTATGGAGATTCCATCAAGTCCTTTATCGGGAGCCCTAGCTGGTTCTACAACGATGCGACAGATATGCACAACCTGTTTTTCCAAACAGTGTTTGCTGCCACTGCAGCGACCATTGTTTCTGGAGCAGTTGCTGGCCGAACTAAGTTTACGACCTATATTCTGTTCTCTCTCATCATGACGGTCGTCATTTACCCCATTTCCGGTCACTGGGTATGGCAGGGAGATGGCTGGTTGACAAGTTTAGGTTTTATCGATTTTGCAGGTTCTACTGTTGTGCACTCTGTTGGTGGTTGGGCTGCTTTGGTCGGTGCGATTTTAATAGGACCCAGGATTGGAAAATACACGGATGGAAAATCCAATGCTATTTTGGGGCACAACCTACTCTTAGGGTCTTTAGGGGTTTTTGTTCTCTGGTTGGGATGGTTCGGCTTTAACGCAGGTTCTGAATTGGCCATTTCAGGGGCCAGTGCAAACAATGTTGCGGGTATTATTATTACCACTAACCTAGCGGCAGCAGCAGGGGCAGTTACAGCCCTGATCGTTTCCTGGGTTAAGTATGGACGACCTGATATTTCTATGACACTAAACGGTGCTTTGGCTGGTTTGGTAGCCATTACGGCGGGTTGTGCTGCGGTCAATCCTATGGGAGCCTTTATCATCGGTATCATAGCAGGAATCGTAGTGGTATTGTCCATTGATTTTATCGATAAGAAACTGAAGGTTGATGATCCGGTTGGTGCCATTTCAGTGCACGGTGTAGCCGGTGCTATTGGTACCCTATTGGTAGGGGTGTTTGCCACAGATGGTGGATTGTTATACGGCGGCGGCTTCGCACAACTAAAAGTACAGGCCATTGGAGTCTTTGCTATAGGGGCTTGGGCCATCGTTACTTCTTTTATCGTATTCTATGTCTTAAAGAAGACCATCGGAGTAAGGGTTTCAAAGGAAGAAGAGATAGACGGTCTTGATATGCACGAGCACAAAACAAATGTCTATAACTAAATATTATCTATTGACTAACTATAAAATTTCATAAACAAATAACTATTTTAACAATGAAAACAATTAAAAAAGTATTACTCGTTTTAACAGTGGTTTTTACCGCTAACAGTCTCAGTGCTCAGTCCTCCGTTGATCTGGGTGTGGATGTACAGTCGCGTTATGTTTGGAGAGGTCTTCAGTTTGGAGGGGCCAGTCCTAGTATTCAACCCTATGTTGAATTTTCCAGCGGAAACCTCGCTATCGGTGCCTGGGCGGCTTATTCTACCGGAGGTGCTAACACCGCACAGGAAGCAGATTTGTACCTGACTTATAGTATCAGCGATGCTATTTCACTGACAGTTACTGACTATTTCTTCCCAGAAGAAGGGGTGGAAGGGAGCTATTTTGACTATGACGGCCACGTATTCGAACTCACGGCTTCTCTCTCTTTGGGCAGTGTAGGAATTACCCTAGCCACCAATGTTTCTGGTGACAAGGATGAGGCTGGAGAAGAAGCCTATGCGACCTATGCTGAGATCAGCCATGGATTTACGGCAGGCGATACTGAGGTTGGACTGTTCGCGGGAGCTGTTTTCTCAGATGGCAACGGTTACTATGCTACGGAAGGATCGGGGCTTATCAACCTAGGGATCAGTGCAGCCAAAGAGATTGCGCTGACAGAGTCGTTCAGTCTGCCTGTCAATGCTGCCCTGATTGTAAACCCAGATGCAGAGAATATTTTCCTGACTGTTGGTTTTTCACTATAGTAGGTAATGTGTCTTTGCGCATGTCCTTATGTGCTTGAGCATTATTGAAAACCTACTTATCAAGAAATTGCTATTAGTTATTGTAGGATGGCCTGTCCGGAAGAGATTCCGGGCAGGTTTTTTACAAAACACCTTGTAGTGCATAAAAAATAAACAATTTATATAATCCTGAACCATTTTTATGACAGGTCTAACAAGCTTTGACGGCATATTAAAATACTAAACCTTCAAAAAATAGGGGTCTAAATTATTAAAACAATAAAAATGTATGAATGACCCCTAAAAAACAAGGGGTATAAGAAATATATTAATACTTTTGCCCTTAAACCAGGTGAATAAATCAGCATTTTGTGGAATGAGCATGTTTTTTGTTTTTTTTCACGTTGGTAATCATTAAAATTTTAAGCAGATGAAAAAAATTGAGGCAATTATTAGAAAATCAAAATTTGATGAGGTCAAGGAGGCCTTACACAGTATTGAGGTTAATTTTTTCAGTTACTGGGATGTAACCGGTGTGGGCAATGAAAAACAAGGGCATGTATACCGTGGTGTAAGCTACAGTACAACTGATATCCAGCGACGTTTTCTCTCCGTTGTTGTATCAGAACCTTTTTTGGAAAGAACCATTGAAGCCCTTTTGAAAGCGGCCTATACGGGCAATGTAGGAGATGGAAAAATATTTGTTTCCAACGTTGAGGAGGCATACAGAATCAGGACCAAAGAACGCGGATTCGAATCGTTAAATTAATACCAACTAAACAAAACTATCTAATGGAAAACTTATTGACTGTAAACAACGTATGGATGATGATATGTACCGCATTGGTATTTTTTATGCATCTTGGCTTTTCACTTCTGGAGATTGGGTTTACACGACAAAAAAACACGATTAACATACTATTTAAAAACATTTTTATTATCACCATAGGGCTTGTACTGTATGCACTGGTCGGATTTAACCTGATGTACCCAGGTTCATTTATTGGTGGGGTGATACCAGCTTATTTTTTCGACCTCTTTGGGCTTTCTTCCCCGGTGGTTGACGGTAGTCTCGATCTTACTTACAATGAAGGCTATACCTACTGGACTGATTTCTTATTTCAGGGTATGTTTGCTGCCACGGCGGCTACCATCGTTTCGGGAGCTGTAGCAGAGCGCATCAAACTAGGCGCCTTTATGCTCTTTACCATTTTTTATGTGGGCCTCGTATATCCTATTGCTGGCTCGTGGAAATGGGGCGGCGGCTTCTTGGATACCCTTGGTTTCTACGATTTTGCAGGGTCGACCTTGGTACATTCTGTAGGCGGATGGGCTGCTTTGGTAGCGGTTTACCTTCTCGGAGCAAGGATAGGAAAATTCAAAAAGGACGGATCCATAGGCGTGATTCCTGGGCATAACATTCCCCTGGCCACCGCTGGGGTGCTGATACTGTGGCTCGGTTGGTTCGGTTTTAACGGAGGCTCTGTACTCTCAGCAGATCCCGGCGCTACTTCTTTGGTGTTGGTAACTACCTGTATCGCTGCCGCTGCTGGTGGCTTAGGTGCCTTTTTGGTCTCCTTGCTACGGTACAAACAATACGACCTGTCTATGTTTTTAAACGGAATCCTAGGTGGTTTGGTAGGGATCACTGCTGGGGCCGATCTTATGTCGGTTACTGATGCGATTGTTATCGGAGCCATAGCCGGTGCACTGATCGTTATAGGGGTTAACTTTATCGATCGTTTGCGATTGGATGATCCTGTAGGGGCCATTGCCGTACATTTGATCTGCGGTATATGGGGCACCCTAGCTGTAGGCATCTTTGGTGACAAGGCCGGTTGGGAGCAACTGGGTTACCAGGCCATAGGGGTACTTTCTATAGGGGCCTTTTGTGTCATAACCGCTTTTATGATCATCTATACTTTGAAGAAAACCATTGGAATCCGCGTTTCGAAAGAAGAAGAGCAAGAAGGGTTGGATATCCACGAACACGGGATGGACGCTTATCCAGACTTTCGCCTGAATCAGCATTGATTGTATGGTGTAATTACGGTGAATGCGGCGCTTTGTACAAAGCGCCGCATTTTTTTATTGGGGTTTTTTATAAGCCTTGATTCCGGCCAGGATATTAATATCTAGGTTGTTTGCTACGGGGGGAATCGGGCAGGAATATTTTTCATTATAAGCGCAGTAAGGATTGTACGATTGGTTAAAATCGATGGTAATATGGGTGCTGCCTGCCGGTGGAATAGGCAGGTTCATATACCTGCCACCGCCATACGTACTCTTGCCGTTGCTCAGGTCATTGAAGGGTAAGAACAAATGGGGGGCTTCCGTTCCGGTCGACAAAGGATCTTGTAACTGGAAGAGGTTCAGGCGCCTCTCTCTTCCTGCTAATACGAAACTCGCCTCTGCGTACTTTTTGTAAAGAGGCAGGCGTTCTGTAGTGGTTTTCATTTCGAAAACTGGGGCATCAGGGGTCAATTTCAATACTGCTTCCACCCGAAACGCAGGATTGAATTCAAAAAAAGAAAGCCCTTTGAACGTCTTGATAGCGGATTTTTTAAGGGGCGACCTTTCCGTATCGGCAAATAGCAAGTTTAGTTGGTATCGGAAGTCTTGAACCTCCGACAGATGGGCGTTCTGCTGTTTGCCGCAACCCAGGCTTATAAGGAAGCTAATTAAGTAGAAGTAGGTAAATTTCATCGCCTTGCCTTTTGGGTGTTTAAATAGATAGTACAGTTATTTTTGCCAACTACGGATAAAGAAAGTGCACTGGTCAATCCCCGTAGTCACCTGCGTCCATCAACACGCTTAGGATCTCGATAGCCGCTTTTGAGATTTTAGTACCTGGACCAAAAATACCAACAACTCCGGCCTCAAAAAGAAAATCGTAGTCCTGTTCGGGTATTACCCCCCCGGCAATGACCATGATGTCTGTTCGTTTATAGGCTTTTAGTGCCGCAATGACCTGTGGAATGAGTGTTTTATGACCTGCAGCCAGGGAAGAAATACCAAGTACATGTACATCGTTTTCTACCGCTTGTTTAACAGCTTCTTCAGGGGTCTGGAACAAAGGCCCGATATCGACATCAAAGCCCAGGTCTGCATAGCCGGTAGACACAACCTTGGCGCCCCTGTCATGGCCGTCTTGTCCCAGTTTTGCGATCATTATCCTAGGCCTTCTACCTGCTAATTCGGCAAAGGTATCAGCCAGTTTCTGGGCCTGCTGAAAGTCGTGGTCTGCTTTTATTTCTTTTTTGTACACGCCTGAGATTGTTTGAATGCTTGCTTTGTACCTTCCGAAAACCGTTTCCAAGGCTTCGGAAATTTCTCCCAAGGTAGCCCTTTTTTTGGCTGCTTCTATAGACAGGGCCAATAAATTACCTTTTCCTGTGGCCGCACCCTGCGTCAGGGCTGCCAGTGCTTTTTGCAGGGCTTTTTCATCCCTGTTTGATTTGAGGGTTTTCAAGCGCTCTATTTGTGAGGCCCTGACTGCTTCATTGTCAACCTCCAGAATTTGTAAGGGATCCTCTTCTTCCAAACGGTATTTGTTTACCCCCACAATGATGTCTTGGTTACTGTCAATTTTTGCCTGTTTTCTGGCTGCCGCTTCTTCGATTCGCATTTTGGGAATTCCTTGCTCAATGGCTTGGGTCATCCCACCCAGGGCAGCCACTTCTTCCATGAGTTCCCAGGCTTTTTCTGCGATGTCGGCCGTACGTTTTTCCACGATATCTGACCCTGCCCAAGGATCCACAGTTTGGGTAATCCCGGTTTCTTCCTGTAGGTAGAGCTGTGTATTCCTAGCAATCCTGGCAGAAAAATCTGTCGGTAGGGCAATGGCCTCGTCCAGGGCATTGGTGTGCAGGCTTTGGGTACCGCCCAATGCTGCCGCCATCGCTTCAATGGTAGTGCGGGCAACATTGTTGAAAGGATCCTGGGCCGTTAGGCTCCAACCACTGGTCTGGCAGTGGGTTCGCAAAGACATCGACTTTGGATTTTTAGGCTGAAATTGTTGAACGATTTTTGCCCATAACATCCTGGCGGCACGCATTTTCGCGATTTCGCTAAAGTGGTCCATGCCTATGGCCCAGAAAAAGGATAGGCGGGGGGCAAATTCATCGATGTCCATACCACTTTTAATACCTGTTTTGAGGTATTCAAGCCCATTGGCAAGTGTATAAGCCAGTTCAATTTCAGGGCTGGCACCTGCTTCTTGCATG
>JASMME010000056.1 GCA_030748365.1 Lutibacter sp. | reverse complement strand
CATCAAGCTGGCCTTGCCCAGGCATATTACACAAGCCCTGGTAATCAAGGATTTTAAAACAGGTAATTTTAGTGTATTTGGTGATTATCCGGAGCTGGATAAGGTGGAAAAGAAGAAATTGGTCTATGGACGCTTTATCAATGGTGCTGATATTTCTGAAAAAAGGAAGGTATGTGTCATTGCGGAGGAAATCTATAAGCAATTGTTTGACAAAGATGTCTACCCCATTGGAGCGTATATCAAGATCAACAATATCAACTATATGATAGTGGGTATGTACAAAGATTCCAATGTACAACGCGGTGGCCCTAGGGGGGTTATCCACATCCCTTTTAGTACTTTTCAACAGGTGTACAATACGGGCAATACCGTCGGTTGGCTTACCATTACCGGAATGCCCACTTTTGATATCAACCAGATCGAAGCAGACGTTAAGTTGCTATTAAAGAACCTTCATAAGGTACATCCTCAGGACGGTAGGGCTTTTGGCAGCTTTAATTTGGGAAGTTTTATGGGTAAAATTACCGGATTTTTGACCGGTATGCAGTTTCTTACCTGGTTTGTGGGTATTGCCACGCTGATCGCAGGGGTTGTTGCCATCGGTAATATTTTACTTATTACCGTAAAGGAACGAACCAAAGAAATAGGGATTAGAAGGGCCCTAGGGGCCAAACCCTGGGAAATCAAACGACAGATTATCCTGGAATCAATTTTTTTAACGGGTATTGCTGGTGCCTTGGGCATCATAGTTGGTGGACTGATTCTGATGCTGATCGATGCCACTGTAGGGCGTGGAGAAGAAGCTGCATTGACCAATCCAACGGTGGATATCCCCGTGGTCATCACTGCGGCAATCGTTCTGATGGTATTGGGTACCCTGGTAGGATTGATACCGGCCCAAAAAGCGGTGAGTATCCGCCCGATAGAAGCATTAAGAGAAGAATAATAGAAAACAAAAGTATATAGAAACAGGTGATATGAGCCTTGCAGTTTGTTAGCGCTGGTTGCAGGCAAATCTTATCTGACCGAATTAAAACAATAAATAACCTAGAGATGAAAAGAAAAATCATATTTGGAGGCTTGGCCATTGCACTCATCGTTGTCTTGGCCTGGTTTGGCGCAAAGAACAACCAATCTCCTGTACAGTACGATACTGAAACGGCTTTTATAACGTCTATAGTCAAGAAAACAGTGGCTACAGGCAAGGTGATTCCTTTGGAAGAAGTAGAGATCAAGCCAAAGGTTTCTGGTATTATTGAAAAGATCTATGTTGAAGAAGGGGCCAAAGTGGCTGTGGGTGACCTGCTGGCTACGATTCGTGTGGTGCCCAATGTTCAAGCGCTGATCAGTGCCCAGGGAAGTGTTAAAAATGCACAACTGCGATTTGACAACCTAGAAGTAGTTCATAACAGGAATAAAAAGCTCTTTGAAAAAGGGGTGATCTCACGACAGGAATATGAAACAGCAGAACTGAATTATAAAAGTGCCCTTCAGGACCTGAAGAATGTACAAGACAACCTACAGATCATCAAAAAAGGAACCACTGCCGGGATGGGTAATACAGCCAATACATTTGTAAAGGCAGAAATTGCCGGTACCATATTGGAAATTCCCGTAAGAATTGGAAACCAGGTCATTGAGAGTAATACCTTTAACCCTGGAACCACCATTGCAACCATTGCCGATATGGACAAGATGATCTTTGAAGGAAAGGTAGACGAAGCAGAGGTTGGCAGGATCCAAAAAGGAACCCTCTTAGAAGTTTCTTTGGGAGCCATTGAAAAGAAGAAGTATACTGCCAAACTCAATTTTATCGCTCCCAAGGGTACAGAGGAGAGCGGGGCCGTACAGTTTAAGATCAAGGGTGACCTTACAATTGATGATGAATACTTTGTACGTGCCGGCTACAGTGCCAATGCGTCCATTATTTTGGATAAAAGAGACAGTGTATTGTCCATCAAGGAGGCCCTGTTACAATTTGATAGGAAAACGGAGGTTCCTTATGTGGAAGTGGCAGTGGGTGAGCAGCAATTTGAAAGGCGCGATATTGAATTGGGATTGTCCGATGGTATCAATGTGGAGATCCTTGCTGGAATTTCGGAAGAAGATGCCATAAAAATATGGAACAAGGCCAGTAAAAAGAAACCGACTCAAGGCGAAGAATAAGAGGAGGGCCACGCCCGTAAATCATTTAATTTTAAAGCGTTTCTATACAGTTAGAAACGCTTTTTTTTGTATATTTATAGAGGAACTATTTGATTGTCAATTGCTTTTTTGAGCGGTTTTTGTTTAAAAAGTATTTCAAAAAGATTCCGTTTGCCTGAGTTAATATTTAAAACATTTAGAACGTATGGAAAGTCAGTTAGTATTGTTGAGTGACCTGGTTTTTAACCTGGAGGTATGGAAAAGGGAGTTAAAATTCCAAGAGAATGAGATGGATTATTTTGAAGAACAACTGGAACATGTAGCGATGCGTGGCCTCGGAAATGAAGTCATGATTCAGTTAGAAGGTTTTCAAAACAAGATCATTCGGGAGCGAGAGGTAATGGGCCATTTAAGACACCGAATAAGGATGAAGAAACGCGAACTGGCACAAGCAGATTACGAAAACCGACCAGAGGTGCTTTTTCATGAAAAACAAGTATTGCTCAAGGATGAGATGAAAACCTTTGTAAAAATGCATTACGAACTTAAAGAAGACATGATGGACTTTTTCTTAAAATACCTCCACTGAAGGCTGGTTTTTAAGTATAGACCCCTATTAAAAAGGCCGCATTATGCGGCCTTTTTTTATGATAATTAAGAAGTGTTTACTGAAATTGTGCGGCTACTTTTTCCGCTTTTTTATGCCCGCTATAATCGTAGAAGCCCATACCCGATTTAAGACCCAGCTTGCCAGCTTGCACCATATTTACCAGCAAGGGGCAAGGGGCATACTTGGGGTTTTTAAACCCGTCGTACATCACCTTTAAAATAGACAGGCAGACATCCAACCCGATAAAGTCAGCCAGCTGTAATGGTCCCATGGGGTGGGCCATACCCAATTTCATTACCGTATCTATTTCGGCCACCCCAGCCACGCCGTTGTAGAGGGTTTCGATGGCTTCGTTTAGCATGGGCATTAAAATTCTATTGGCTACAAAGCCTGGATAGTCATTGACCGCTACAGGTACTTTTTGTAGTTTTTTGGATAGCTCCATAACGGTGGAGGTCGTTTGGTCAGCGGTAGTATAGCCACGAATGACCTCTACCAGTTTCATCATAGGTACCGGATTCATAAAATGCATACCGATGACCTGTTCAGGACGTTGGGTAACCGAAGCGATACGGGTAATTGAAATAGAAGAGGTATTGCTGGCCAACAAAGCCTTTTTGGGCGCTGCTTTATCCAATTGCCTAAAGATGTCCAGTTTCAACGATTCATTTTCAGTGGCCGCTTCCACCACCAAATCCGCCGTTTCTACCCCTTCAGTAATGGAGGTAAAGGTATTGATATTGCCGAGGGTTGCTGTTTTAAGGGCTGCTGTGATACGTTCTTTGACTAGCAGTCGGTCAAGGTTCTTTTCAATGGTTAAAAGGCCCCGGTCTAGGGCTTCCTGTGAAATATCGATCAGGTTGACCGTATATCCATGTTGCGCAAATACATGTGCAATTCCATTTCCCATGGTTCCTGCACCAATAACACTAATGTTTTTCATTGATAGGTTTTTAGGTAATCGCCATTGGACCCTTCCTGAGAAAGGCCTCAGCTATCCATCGAATGTTGTTCGTGAATCTGTCTACAAAAGTAAACATCTTTGCCTATTTATTCCTATTTTTAGCAGATCAAATTATTCCCATACGTGAAAGATACGCATAAGCACCAAGGGCTTAGAAATCAACTGCTAACCATACTGTCAGAAAAAGGCATTTCCGATCAAAAGGTGCTGGCAGCTATGGGTAGGGTGCCCAGACACCTGTTTATGGATTCGGGTTTTGTCGATTTTGCCTACCAAGACAAGGCTTTTCCCATTGCCGCCGGACAGACCATTTCACAGCCGTATACAGTGGCCTTTCAATCTGAACTCCTTCGGGTACAGAAAAACGATAAAATATTAGAGATTGGTACCGGTTCTGGCTATCAGACAGCGGTTTTGCTGGAATTAGGCGCCAAAGTCTACACCATAGAACGCCAGCAGGAGTTGTATAAGAAAACGCACCTTTTCCTACCCAAAATAGGCTATGTTCCCAAGAAAATGATTTTTGGTGATGGCTATAAGGGCTTGCCGGAACAGGCGCCTTTTGACGGCATTCTGGTAACGGCTGGCGCCCCCTTTGTTCCCAAGCCATTGCTGGCTCAGTTAAAGATAGGAGGAAGCCTGGTCATTCCCCTAGGAGAAACAGTCCAGACCATGACCCTATTTAGCCGTACAGGTGTCAAAGATTTTGAAAAGCAATCATTGGGCAGCTTTCGGTTTGTGCCCATGTTAAAGGAAAAAAGTTAAGCGATCTTTCTCTGTTAGTTGTGTGAGGTATTGTCCGGTAGCTGCCATTGGCCCTGAACTTTCATCACCTGTTCGATCACATCACGAACACAGCCTTTGCCACCTTTTATCTGAGAGATATATTTGGCCACCTGTTGAATTTCCGGTACTGCGTCCTTTGGGCAACTGGGTAACCCGACCTGTTGCATCACCTGAAAATCCGGAATGTCATCCCCCATATATACGATTTGCTCCGGAGCGATCTTATGCCGGTCTATATAGGTCCTAAATGCCGTTATTTTATCCTGGACCCCGAGGAAGATATCCTCGATGCCAAGCCCTTCCAGACGCATAGACACCCCAGGGTTGCTACCTCCGGAAATGATACAGACCCGGTAGCCGGCGTCCACGGCTGATTTTAAGGCATATCCGTCTTTGGCATTCATTTTTCTGGTCAGTTCTCCCTGGCTGGAAATATGGATGGTTCCATCGGTCAGTACCCCGTCTACATCAAAGACAAAGGTATTGACCTGGTTCATGATTTCTTTATAATTTTTACCCATAGGTATCTGCAATCGATTTGGCCAGCAAGGTATACAATTCCCGGTACTTTTCAGTCAATATTTTTTGGTGTTCTTCCAGGCTGTTGTGATCCCCTCTTCTGGCAGGTCCAGTTTGCGCTTCCAGGGGCTTCATTGTTCGGATTTTTTGTGCCGTTTCTTCAATCAGTGGTTGTAGGAGGTCAACAGGTATGTCCTGTGTCTCGCACAGGCTATGCGCAAGGTGGTAGAGGTGATTGACATAGTTGTTGACAAACACAGCGGAAACGTGTAGTGTCTTTCGTTGACTGCTGTCGATATAATGACAATGTTTAGAAAGTGTCCGTGCTGTTTTTTCAAGCAATACACGGTCTTGAGGATGCTCGGTTTCTATACAGAACGGTACCTCGGAAAGAGATACCTTTCGGTTTTTAGAAAATGTCTGTAAGGGATAGAGTACTCCTTTACGCGATACTGATTCCAAGGTTTCCAGGGGCATGGCTCCCGAGGTGTGGACGACCAATTTATCTGGTACACACAATTTTGAGGAAAGCCCGGAGATGGCCTTATCGCTTACCGCAAGGACGTACAGATCTGCTTTTTGTAAATCTGCTATGGTATCTGTTAGCTTTGTCTTCCCTTTAAAAACCTCGATGGCGTCTAGGGTTCTATTGTATAGCTGTACCAGTTCAAAGCCGGGATTTTGTAAGAATTCACAAGCCAAGTGGTAAGCCACATTTCCGCCACCAAGAAGTATCACTCGAATCATGTTGCGAAGATAAGCCAAAAGTACCCAACCGACAATTCTGTCTTTTAGGACGGAATGCGGGGTTATTTTTAAAGTCTAAGGATGGCTACAGCACAAAGCCGTATTACTATTTAAAAGGAATTGTCTAAGAGTGCTCCTGTCAGTTGGTGTAAGCGCAGTTCCGCATTTTTGGCCTCGAAGGTAGCGGTATTCAGTCCAGAACGGGCTTCCAATAAGTTGAGTTGTGCCTGTCGAAAAGCAATAGAGTTGACCTGCCCGCGTTCAAAAGCTTCCTGAGTCCGCTGGAAATTTTGTGTACTCGCTTCTAAGATTTTCTCCTGTGACGACAATACCTGGAGGGCATTTTCATAGGTGGTGAGGGCATCGCTTACCTCTTTTGCTAATTCATTGGCTTGGGCCTCCTTTTCAATGGCCGTGTTATCCGCATAAATCTTTGCGTTTTGTATCCGTGTTTTGCTGCGCCCCCCGTCAAACAGGTTCCAGCTTAGCTGAACCCCTCCGTTAAACCCTTTGTATCGTTGGTCTGCATAGTTAAAGGAGCCATCATTGATTGTATGGTTCATTTGGTAGCTACTGCTCAGTTGGACACGGGGTAAATAGCCCGAACGACTGATCTTGATATCCAGGGCGCTAAGTAGGTTTTTCTGATTTACTTTCTGTAAAGCTACATTGTGTGCGTTCGCCTGCTCCAACAAAGTGACTAGGTCAAAAGAAAAGGGGAGGTCTACTTGGGTCTCTACCCTGAATGCAGTGCTTACCTCCCTGCCTAGTAACAGGTTCAGTTGGTGTTTGGCCTGGGTGAGCAGGCTGGTGGTATTGGCCAAGTTGATATTGTCTGTATTTAGGTCTACTGTGGCATTCAGTACATCCAGGCGTGTATACTGACCATAGGCATAGCCGTATTCAACCCGTTTCAACCGTTTGGCGGATATTTCTGTGGAGGCGGCTATGTTTTGTGTGGCTTCTGTCAACCTGGCTACTTCGTAGTAAGCCGCAAACACCTGTAACAACACATTTTCGATGACTGTTTGTGCCTCCAGTTCACTCAATTGGTATGTCTCCTTTAGTTTGCGGTACTGGTATTTTCTACCGAAACCGTCAAAAAGCGTGTATTGCAGGCTCAGGGAACCTTGGTAAGCTTCGGATACGGCCTGGTTGCTCGTATTGACAGTTCCGTTCTGTAAAGTGTTTTCCTGGTCGCTATTGCTATAGGTAGCTCCGGTAGTACCGCTGATGGTGGGTAGGTAGCCACTGTTGAATATGCTGGCATTGTTTTTAGCGATTTCGGTGGTATTCCGGGCCATTTTAATCCCGTAATTGTGTTCCAGGGCATAGGCTGCCGCAGCCCTTTTACTTAAGCGGTCCGTTTCTTGTGTCCAGGCAGTGCTTAGCACTGACACCAGTAGGATCATCAGGGTATATTTAGTGTGTTGCATCGTGTACAGATTTTTGTTCAATGATGGCTCTTTCAACTTCTTCCTTACGGACCTTTTCACCAGTTCGTAACCATTTGATACCCACCTTGACTGAATTCCCCAGGCTCAGCAACAAGGGAAGCATGATCAGGGTAAGGACAGTGGCCACGGCAATACCCGCAGAAATAGAGATGGCCATTGGTTTTAGGAACTGTGCCTGTCGGCTCTTTTCAAGCATCAAAGGGGCCAGTCCGGCTATGGTAGTGATAGAGGTCAGGAAAATGGCCCTAAATCTCGAAATACCCGCTTTGTAGAGGGCTTGGTTATAGCCAAAGCCATTTCGTAGGTTGGCATTGAGTTTTTCTATTAGTACCAGGCCGTCATTGACCAAGATACCGATCAGGGCAATGATGCCCAGGGCGGATAGAATATTGATGGAAAATCCAAAAAACCAATGACCCCAGGCCACACCGATCAGGCTAAACGGAATCATGATCAACAGCAATAATGGCTGGTCATAGGAACGGAAGGTAAAGGCAATGGTTAGGTAGATCAATAGCAAAATA
>JASMME010000055.1 GCA_030748365.1 Lutibacter sp. | reverse complement strand
ATAATTTTTTCATGAGTATCAGTGGTTTGTTTACTTTTCACTTAAATAACCACTTATAAATTTAAACAATAAACACATACCGAACAATACCCAGAAACAGTGACAAAAGAAGAAGATATGCCTATGGTTTAGTTATTCCATATAGCCAGGAAATATTCCTTGATTAGTAATATAAGTTCCCACTGAACCAACTAAAGCATTTTTAGATGAAAGATTCATAAAATTACGGATTGAATATGTGGAGTTTAACCCTGTACAATGAGCTCCAACAAAAAATTTAACTCCAAATTCTTCCATCTTTTTTGCGGTCCATTCTAACTTCTTTTCATTAAGATTTAATAAGTGAAATCCTCCTATTATTTTATAAATGGGTCTATTTGGAATAATCTTTTTCACATAATCAAGTGTATTTATAAGGCCTGCGTGCCCACAACCACTTATTAAAACAATCCCATTGTCCGTATCAAAGAATAATGACTGGTCTTCTGGAATAGTATCTTCTACTATATTTCCATTCGAATCAACCATTTTGCCTAATTCACTCCAATTTTTTTCGTCATATTTTCTTGGAATTTGTCCAGTTGTCCATAAGCCAGGCATTACTTGAGAAGGATTTTGATGAGTTTTAAAATTAATTCCTAATTCATCAAGAGTGTTCTTATTATTTAAAATATAATGGTCATTTCCTGTAGAATTAGGCCTTGAATAAAAAATTCCTTCTCCAATATGAGCATTTGAAAAAGAAGTCGGATGATTTAATTTTAAATTTATTAAACCACCCGTATGGTCTTTATGGTTGTGACTTAAAAAAACATTGTCAATATTATCAAGGTTTATCTTTAATTCTTTTGCATTCTGAATTACTGTTTTTTCTCTTGAACCAGTATCGAATAAAATTCTTTGTCCATCTGCTTCAATCATTGCTGAAAAACCCCATTCACCAATGTGGGTGTCAGACAACATAGTAGAAAGTATAGTAATTTTAAAATCTTTTATTTTAGAGTTTTGCCCAAAAGAAACAAGTGGAATAAATAGTAATAGTAGAATTAGTTTTTTCATGAGTAACAGCGGTTTATTTAATATTCACTTAAATAATCATTTCTAAATTTAAACAATAAATACATACCAAACAATACCCAGAAACAGTGACAAAGGATTCCCTTATGGCGCCAATCAAAAGGCAAACCAATTCCCGCCCATCAAGGGGTGGATAACAAATCTGTTTGTTTGTCAGGAACCCTTAGATAGGACCTTGATTTTCGTTTTTCCATAGCTGACAATTGGGCTTTGCCGAATTTATTAGGATCTGCTGTAAACAGCACCCGCCAAATTTTCCCTTCTTTGGATTCAGAAATATACAAAGAACCATCTGGCCCTTCTGCCAATCCCATGGGGCGGTAACGGGCATTAGCCATCTGTTCAATGGTATCAACCCCGGCAAAACCGTCGGCAAACACTTCCCAGTCTCCCGTGGGTCGGCCATCCTCAAAAGGTATAAATGCCACAATATAACCAGCTTGTGGATACGGTGTACGATTGGTCGAACCATGAAAAGCGATAAAAGCGCCTTGTCGGTAACGCGGGGGGAACTGATCTCCTTTATAAAACAACAGGTCGTTGGGCGCCCAGTGCGCGGGTAGCCCCATAAGTGGGTCATTAAACCCCTTGGCCGGCTTGCGGCCATTCCCGCCATATTCAGGAGCGACCATCCGTTGCTGCTTAAAATGATCGTAATAGGTATAAGGCCAGCCGAAGTTATCACCTTCCTTAATAAGCATAAACTCTTCTGCTGGTAACACGGCACTTTGCCAGCGACTGAAGTATTGCGGCGCGTGGTTGTGCAAATAATCCCTTCCGTGGTTTACGGCATACAGACTGTTATCATCTTCATTCCAGGACATGGCCACAATACTCCTTAAACCGGTAGCATACCGCTGTCCGTCGGACTGGAACTGGTTGGGAGTATCCTCATCAAATTTCCAAACCCCACCCAGTATCTTTAATTGGGAACAAGGATATTCACCCCTGACGATTTTGTTGGGATCAAGGCTAGTCAGGCGCTGGTCTTCACAAGCATTTGTAGGCGCACTAAAGGTCACATACATATTCCCCTTATTGTCAAAAGCCAGTGTTTTGGCATTGTGCCAGCGGATGGGATAGCGATCAGTCAGGATTACCTCAGGCTTGCCCGTCGGCACCAGGGAAGGCGGCGTCAGTTTCTGTCTGTACACCACCAACTCCGAGCTAAAATAAAGATGGTCTTTATGTATCCGCATTTCGGTAGCAAAACGCCCGTCATTCGGGTAATCACCAAATGGCTGTACCACATCGGCCCTGCCGTCATCATCTGTATCTCTCAGGGCAACATTGCCCGGTGCATCGGATGTGATGCGCAACTTCACATAGATATCGCCGTTGTCGTTGACTGCCAAGTGCCTGGAAGGGCCAATACTGTCGACCACCACCAGGGCGCCAAAACCAATCGGCAAGAAAAGTCCGCCGTTATCGGGATCGGTTTGGGGAAGTGCCGATGACTGCGGCTGATTGCAACTGACAAAAAAGAGGAGCAAAACGGATATAAAAATAGGTCTAAAAGGCATTGAATGCTATTTATCAGGCATTGATACCATTAGAGCGCCAATGGCCCGGGCTGAGACAAACAATCTCTGGAGTCAGAATTATTTAGCAACCCTGTCCACCCCTTATCCATGCATGTGGGTTTCTCACAAAAGTATCATAAAATTTTGGACCCATCAAAAAACAGGCCTGCAAGCCGTCAAAATTGCATTTAGCACGTTTTGTTACATAGTCGTTTTTAGTCGTTTTTTGTTATTTTTTGTTATTTTTTGTGTTTTTTGAGTCATTTTTAGGCGTTTTTAGTCGTTTTTGGTCGTTTTTAGGACTTTTTAGCCAAATGCTTTAGATTTTTACCACAGACACCTAAAAAAGCACTAATACCAACCAGTTGGTATTTTGTTTAGTTAATTATTCTCCTCTAAGCATTTTTTTGAATGCCTCTAAATCAAATTCATTTCCGTAGAATAGTGTGCTCATTTTCATAATATCAGCAGCAATAAGCACTGCCGTTTTTATTTCATCTTCTGATGCACCTAATCTCTTTAATTCTGCAATATGATAAGGGATACAGTATTGGCATTTAATAGCTGCGGAAGTACCCAGTGCAACTAAATGAGCTTCTTTTTCAGGGATTACGCCTTCTTTATACAAACCCATTTGAGCTTTAAAATAAGTGTCAGAACTTTTTAGGATCGAAGTAGGATACACAGAATTAAAAGGGCTCGCTGCCAACAGTTCTTGCTTCTCTTCTGGTGTTAGTGAAACATCCTGTGAAAATGTAGTTGCATACATACCTACAAATAGTAAAATAAATAATAGTTTTTTCATAATTAGTCTTATTTCAATTTGTTATGGTCAAATATAACCCGCACAAGCAATTAACACTTGTAGAATTATCTTTCTCCTTTTAATTTTTCAGACAAATGCTTTAGATTTTTACCTCAAACACCTAAAAAAGCACTAATACCAACAATGAAAAACCCTTTTAACCGTGGTTAAAAGGGTTTTGACAAATAGGCAATGGGCCGTTATTCTTCTTTTATAAGCATTTCATATTGCTGCCATTCCACAATTTTCCCTTCGACAACATAATAGGATTCCCTGTATTTTTTACGTGTAGTAACACTGTCCTTTACCTGGGTTCCTGTAAATCCTGCCTGAATATGCTCACCTCCTTCGCCCGGTCTAAAATCAACGGAATACGCAAAATCGTAGGTCCAGGAAGATTCAACATTCTGATTGCCTTCTTGAATTGACTGGATAAACGCATCGGCCGAACGGACAATGGTTCCATTGGGAAAATAGAAAGTGGCCGTATCTGCCAGAAAGGTTCTCATAGCCTCATAATCTCTTTTTGCCCAGGCTTTGTCAAGGTCCGAGACTACTTGGATGGCTTCGTCAGTTCCGAGATACCATGCGTCGTCTTGAAAGGCCGTTAAGAATCCTATGGATCGCTCTTGGTTATTTTGGGTATTGCAGTCTAAAAGCAGGTAAATGATAACTGCCATTGACAAAAGGAATGCTGTATAAAAAACTTTTTTCATTGTGATATAATTTAAATTTATATAGGGTAAAAAAACACTTATTATATATTTTACTTATCGGTTTATCGGTGGCTTATAAGCCCCGGATGGCCGTGGTTAGCGAAGCGAAATAAATTTCCACATCACATCATTGACCTTGTGAGTCCGCAATTTGTTGATTTCTTTAAACTGCTTGTTCGCAACAGGTGTCGGGACATTGCCTTCGAGGTAGTCTCGGTAATTATCGTAAAGATCTACGGTCATATAATTCCAGTAAAGGTCTTCACCATAGCGGTCAATTCTCTTATGAAGAAACCAGCCCGCAGACTTAGGATTGTCTTGGTGCACCTTCTTAAACCAACTCAGTTCCATGCGCTCATACGCACTCGCTTTGCCAAACGGAACCTTCATAAAATTCAATACGGCAATGTTGGGAATCGTATCGTTTTTAAGATACCCTCCTAAAGAAACGTTGGTTGCCGTACTTATAATGGTTCTGGAACGGCTGTTCTTCTTCCCAAAGATCTCTACATCCATCTCAGTCATTTCAGGAAATACACGTTTGATTCCAGCCCCTTTCAATCTTTTACTGATGTCGCTGTAAACCGTAGCTATCACATAGCTATGGTGCGCGTCCTTAGTGGCACCGCCCACCACTTTCCAAACATCCCAGCCAATGATATAACCACTGTCAATACGTTGCTGAGCCAGTTTGGCCCATTTGTCCTTTAAGATATTGTCGTAGTCTTGCATGGTCTCCGGGCTTGATTTTATAAAATCAAGGTCTACATAGGTCGGCGACTGGGCATATACCACTGTGCCTAAAAAAATTGATAGCAATACAATAATTCTTTTCATTTTATGTAAGATTAATAGTTAAGGATCAAAAATAGATAAGCCCCTGACATGGTATTTGTAAAATCCCGGTTTTTACTTTAGATATTGTGTAAATTGTTTTAACTATTTGATCAGAAGATAGCAAAGAAGCCGCGTAGATAGCTGACTGTTAGCTGTATAGATTGAAGGCTAAGAACAAGTAAAAGAAAAACAGCCAAGAGACAGAAATATTTGTGAAACTGACATTTATCATAGTTCGCCCGATCAATTCCCCTTACATTTGTTACTCAATTTGTCACTTGGTACCTACATCATACAAAAGTGATAGTTTTGATTTTTAGTTAGTAGTAATAAGAAGGAGTTCTTGCATGTCAAGAACTCCTTTTTTAAGTTTGAAACAAAAAAAAGACTTTATAAATATAAAGTCTTTTTTCACCTAAAATTAACATTAACTTATAGCCATTACGGCTTATAAATAATGAAACCTAACCAATTATCTTCTTATCTTTGGAAGCAAAGCCCTACAAGAGCCTGCTAAGAACATCGTCATTTTGTATACACCTTTCTTCCAATCACCCTCAATATCTCCCTTATTGTATACAACAAATTAACCCAAAAATTGAGGACTAGGAAACAACAGTATTTTCTGTTTTATATACTAAATTAACAACTAAAACGATTTCGAAGCTTTTTGATGTTAATTTAACACACTAAAAATTCGTTAGGTATTGTATAGGCAGCGATGTATCATCGGTAATTTGTCATTGAACGGCCTAAAAATAAAGGTACGTCAGCACAGCCTCGGCAATGAGTTTATCAAATTGACCTCTGGTAGGAAGCCGTGTGAAGTAAAGAAGATAGGTATTTAAAGAACCTCGGCCGAAAGACCCTTGTTCAACAGAGAGGTACAACGCGGTTTCAGATCGCTATAAGGACCGGTTTTTACAGTGCACTTTCCTTTGTAATGCACCAAGATAGCGCACTGCTCAGCTTGTTCAAAAGTATGCTCACAAACGGCGATTAGGGTATCAATCACATGGTCGAAGGTATTGACATCGTCATTGAAAAGCACCAATTCGTGTTCCGCTGTAAAGGCCGCCAACAGTGCTGTCAGGCTTTGATTTTTCTCTTTGACTCCAGCCATGTCGCTAAGATAAAAAATTTATTTTATATACTGCAAGCACACCCAGTCATTGCGTTCGATACAGGCAGCCATCGTATAAGCATGGTCCGACAATTCCCGATCGATCAGGGGGATGTCTTCGCGGTAAAAACCGCTGAGCAATAAGACACCATTATCGGACAGGCAAGACCGGTAGATGGCCATATCCTGTAGCAAGATGTTCCTGTTGATATTGGCGATAATTACCTCGTATTTCTTGGCCTTAAGCAAGCTGGCATCCCCCTCAAAAACAGCAATGTTCTGGCAGTGGTTTCGGGCAACATTTTCGAGCGCATTCTCGTAACACCAGTGGTCGATATCAATCGCATCGATAGACGCTGCCCCTCTCATCTCCGCAAAAATGGCCAAAATACCTGTACCACAGCCCATATCAAGTACCTTTTTCCCTGATAAATCTAGGCTGAGCAACTGCTGTATCATCATATGGGTCGTTTCGTGGTGGCCGGTTCCAAAACTCATCTTGGGTTCTATAACTATGTCATAGGCCAGACCAGCAGGCTCGTGAAAAGGCGCCCGAACACTTACCATATCAGCCACCTGGATGGCTTGAAAGTTCTTTTCCCATTCGCGGTTCCAGTTGCTCTGTTCAATACGTGATTCCGTATAATGAATCTCAAATGCATCACTGCCTAAAATCTGAATATCTTCCAGTATCTCCGGAAACCAATCAGCCCCTTGAATATAGGCACTCACTCCCTGTTCGTGCTCTACAAAACTTTCAAAACCGACCAGCCCTAACTGGGCAATAAGAATTTCGGTGGCAGGCTCTTTTGGATGAACGGTAAAGGTATAGGACTTATAATGCATCGACATACTAACACAGTTTTAACGCTACAAAAATAAGGCTTCCTGTTCAGAAAAACAGGAAGCCTTTGTTATTTTTATACGGGGTGGTCTTAGAAAGAACGTACCAAAGCCACAAAATCAGTTGCCTGTAGAGAAGCCCCTCCAATCAAACCACCATCAACATCTGGATTGGCAAAGAGTTCCTGGGCATTCGAAGGTTTGACACTGCCTCCGTACAGGATAGAAACCCCGTCAGCCAGTTCTTGGGTATAGTGGTCTGCAATCATTCGGCGGATAAAAGCATGCATTTCCTGTGCCTGTTCCGGGGAGGCTGTCTCACCGGTCCCGATGGCCCAAACCGGCTCATAGGCCAGTACCACTGAAGACCATTGATCGGGCGAAAGTTCAAACAAGACATTTCTCAACTGCGCTGCTACCACCTCAAAATGCTTCCCTGATTTCCTGTCTGCCAACACCTCTCCAAAACAAAAGATCACTTCTAGCTTATGGTCGAGGGCGGTAGATACTTTTTCCGTAAGAACGGCATCGTTCTCTCCAAAATATTCACGCCTTTCCGAATGACCTAAAATAACCGTCTGCAGGCCGAGTGAAGTAAGCATCTCAGCAGCGATCTCACCAGTATAAGCACCGCTACTAGCCTGGTGCATATTCTGAGCCGCGACCTCTACTGGAGTCGCTTCGGTAATCTTGACCACTTCACTGATATTGACAAAAGGAGGCGCCACCAACACACGGGTATGCTCCAGTGTCAGGTCTTTTAGTTCACTCACAATTTCATCAGCCAACTTTATCGACTCCTGAACATTCTTGTTCATTTTCCAGTTACCTGCTACGATCTTGGTTCTCATATATTAAGTCCTTATTAGGGTTATGTTGTTCCTACAAAATTAATCAATAAAACAGCAGGGATGACAGTGGTTGCGATTATAATACGAATTCGTTTTCGGAGACATCCAGCACTAACTAAGTCGGATTCTGGGATCCAAAACGGCATAGAGGATGTCTACCACTAAGGTAAGCAGGATAAACAAGGTGGCAATGACCAGTACACTGCCCATAATCACCGGTAAGTCTAGTGTATTTAAGGCGTTT
>JASMME010000054.1 GCA_030748365.1 Lutibacter sp. | reverse complement strand
CCTGCTCGAATTCTTCAGGTGAACGTACATCCATCACAAGGGCGCCATCTCTCAGATAGTCTGTAATTGTTTGGTCTGTTGTTTCCTTTCCAGCTGCATCGAAAAAACCCATGAATTGTATTTTTAAAAGTTCAACGCAAATATAGAACAAAGCCTTTAAACTGCCGTCATGTGCAGCGACAATTAATGCCTTTTTCCTCCAAAAATCAACAGTGCCTAAATTGCCAGTATAGGGAAGTTATAAGAACCTGCTACTCAGGACTTGTCTAGCTTCGTGGGTAGGAAAATAACAGGCGGCTGGTTTGGGATTGCCTCGCAATCGTTTTAGTATTTTTCAGGGCATTTAACCTAGGAACATACCCTGCTTACGGTGAATACTTTGTATATTTGACTGTTCTATAAATCGATCGTATTCCGATGAATAAGAAAGTTATCTTACTGATATTAGACGGCTGGGGTATTACCCAGGAGCCCGCCGTTTCGGCTGTTTTTAATGCCAATACTTCCTATATTGACCAACTCCATGCAAGCTATCCCAACGCTTCGTTACGAACAGATGGTGAACATGTTGGGCTACCGGTTGGGCAGATGGGAAATAGCGAAGTAGGACATATGAACCTGGGGGCCGGCAGGATCGTATACCAAAACCTGGTAAAGATCAATAAGGCTGTGGAGGAGAAAACCCTCGGTAAGGAGCCCGTACTACTGGAAGCGCTTGCCTACGCCAAAAAAAACAACAAAAAGATACACCTGCTGGGGCTGGTCTCTGACGGGGGGATTCATTCTCATATCAAACACCTAAAAGGCCTCTTGGATGTGGCTGCTGAAAACCAGGCCGAGCAGGTCTACTTGCACGCCTTTACCGATGGCAGGGATTGCGATCCTAAGTCTGGGAAATTCTTTATCCGAGATATTCAGGAGCATATGCAGCAAACCACCGGTGCGCTGGCAACGGTTACCGGACGCTACTACGCCATGGACCGCGACCAACGGTGGGAGCGGGTTCAGCTGGCCTATGATGCCCTGGTACATGCCCAGGGTGAAAAGACCACCGATGCCCTGGAAAGCCTCGAAAAAAGTTATGCCGACCAGGTGACCGATGAATTTGTCAAACCCCTTATCCTGACCGATGAGCAGGGCGTTCCTAGGACACAGATTGAAGCAGAGGATGTGGTCATCTTTTTCAACTACCGAACTGACCGGGGGCGTGAACTAACGGAAGTACTGTCGCAAAAGCCCTTGGCAGAATTTGGGATGCAACCCTTGCCGCTCCACTATGTTACCATGACCAATTACGATGCTACCTTTCAGGGAATCCGGGTTATCTACAACAATGACAACCTGTCCCAAACCCTGGGGGAAGTACTTGAAAAAGCTGGTAAAAAACAAATCCGTATTGCAGAAACAGAAAAATACCCACACGTAACCTTTTTCTTTTCGGGAGGTAGAGAGGCCGTTTTTGAGGGGGAAAAACGCTTATTGTGTCCTTCTCCAAAAGTAGCCACCTACGACCTGCAACCAGAAATGAGTGCCTATGAGATTCGAGATGCCATTGTTCCTGAACTACAGGAGAAAAGCGCGGATTTTGTATGCCTGAACTTTGCCAATGGTGACATGGTAGGACATACCGGCGTAATGGAAGCAGCCATCAAGGCTTGTGAAGCAGTAGACACTTGTGTGGAAACCGTGGTAAAGACCGCCCTTGAAAACGACTACACCACCCTAATCATTGCCGATCACGGAAACTGTGAAACCATGATTAACCCGGATGGCAGCCCCCATACGGCCCATACCACCAACCCGGTACCGATTATTTTGGTCGACAAAGAGCTGACACATATTAAAGACGGAATCCTAGGCGATATCGCCCCCACCATCCTCCAGCTTATGGGGCTGGAAAAGCCTGCTGAAATGACCCGGGAAACATTGGTCTAAATTTACCTATCTTTGGCTTGTGTTTATTCGTCTACCATTCCCTGTAAAAAAAGTACTGCTTAGCTGCTTGCTAGTCACGGTTTTTGTCAGCTGCAAGACCCCGCAAAATACCCTGACAAAAGATGCGGAGGGCAACCTCCTCGGCATTGTCAATAAAGATCACTTTTTAGAAGCACCGTATCAGGAATGGTTTGCCTTCAGTTACGATGATTATACGGTAAACACCGGGCTTGCCAAGTCCCTAGAACCCGCCTTAAAAAATATCCGGATCAAAGCCTTTATGGGTACCTGGTGCGGGGATAGCCAGGAACAGGTTCCCGTATTTTACAAGATACTGGAAGCCGCTGCCTTTGATTTTGACAGGCTAGAAATGGTGGCTGTAGACCTGCGTAAATCAACCCCCGACCAACTCGAAAAAGGCTTTGACATCCAACGGGTACCTACCCTCATATTTTTTGAAAAGGGCAAAGAAATCGGACGCTTTGTGGAATACCCTATGGAAAGCATGGAAGAAGACCTGCTAAAAATTGTAAGCAAACAGCCTTATAAACACGCCTACGAATAAGGGCTAGCGATGGCGTAAAACAATTGTTTCCTTGGCAGAAAAAAGGCTACCAATCTCATTTTATCTCATACTTTCTGCTACTTGAAATTCCTTTTTTTAAAGTACCTTTGCACTTGTAATTGACGCGTATATGATCAAACTAAAAACACCCGAGGAGATTGCGCTGATGCGCGAAAGCGCTCTGATTGTATCAAAGACCCTCGGTATGTTGGCAAAAGAAGTAAAGCCAGGGGTTAGCACCCTGTACCTAGACAAACTGGCAGAGACCTTTATCCGTGACCAGGGCGCCATTCCTGGATTCCTGGGTTTATACGATTTCCCGAACACCCTGTGCATGAGTCCCAATGCACAAGTGGTTCACGGTATTCCCAATGACAAGGCACTGGAAAACGGCGACATCATCTCAATTGATTGTGGCGCTTTAAAAAATGGTTACTACGGAGACCATGCCTACACTTTTGAGGTAGGGGAAGTGTCTGAAAAAACCCGGCGTTTGTTACAGGTAACCAAGGAAAGCTTATACCAGGGCATCGCTGCTTTTAAAACGGGTAACCGGGTGGGAGATGTAGGACATGCCATTCAGCAATACTGTGAAAAAGAAGGCTATGGGGTGGTACGCGAACTGGTCGGGCACGGCTTGGGTACCACCATGCACGAAGACCCTGAAATGCCCAATTACGGACGCCGCGGCAGGGGCAAAAAATTTGCCGAAGGGATGGTGGTGGCCATTGAACCCATGATCAATATGGGCAGCCATCGTATCCGACAACTAAAAGATGGCTGGACCATTCTAACCGAAGACGGGCAACCCAGCGCTCATTTTGAACATGATGTGGCCCTGGTAAACGGAAAACCGGAACTGCTGTCAACCTTTGCCTATATCTACGAGGCCCTGGGTATTGACAGTGATGAAGAGGTGCCTTTTAGACAAACGCCCCTGGTCATATAAGCCTTTCAAGGACGCACTTAATACAATCTATAAGTAACTGTTTTGAATCGATTGTTTGCCTTTTTTCTAAAGACCCTGCCCCGTCCATTCCTAATTAGGATGAGCTATTGGATACGGCCGGTTCTTGCCTGTTACCTAAAAGGAAACCGCTTTACCGACCCCATCGATCAGCAAAGTTTTCGAAAATTCCTACCCTATGGTTACGGAAAACAACGCCAAAATGTCTTGGCACCGGGCACCTTGTCTCTGGAAAGACACCGCCTACTCTGGTTGTACCTGACCAAAGAAACGGATTGTTTTACCAGTTCCAAAAAAGTACTGCACATTGCGCCGGAACAGTGTTTTCTGAGCCGCTTTAAAAAACAAGGCCGTTGGGACTATACCACAGCTGACCTTCATTCTCCAATAGCGGATGTAAAGGCGGACATTTGCAAACTGCCCTTTCAGGACAATCAGTTTGATCTTGTCTTGTGTAACCACGTACTGGAACATATAGAAGACGACAAACAGGCCATGCGGGAATTGTACCGGGTGCTACGCCCGGGAGGATTGGGTATCTTCCAGGTACCACAAGACCTTCTACGAACAAACACCTATGAAGACCCCACGATCAAATCGGCCAAAGAACGCGCCAAGCATTTCGGTCAATACGACCATGTACGTATATACGGAAGGGATTATTTTGACAGACTGCGATCAGTCGGTTTTGAAGTCTCAGAATTAGATTATACGAAGGATATGGCGGCTGAGCAACTGAGGAGATACTGCCTGAGCAAAGGCGAAATCCTACCTGTTTGCACAAAAAAATAAATCAATCCATCAAATTTTCTGAATGGTACGTGGCCAGGTTTCCTGCTGCATCTGTATAGATTAGAAAGGCCTTTAGTTCGGGATGGGCTGCCAAAAAGGTACGGGTAGCTTCCAAGCCCATGGCCATAAAAGCCGTTGCATAGGCATCTACATCTGCACAATCGCTGTGGGCAATGACAGAGACACTCAGCAAATTACTGGGCCGTGCATGACCGGTCATCGGATGGATGGTATGGACGTATTTGCGGCCCTGTTCATCTTCACGGTATTTGCGGTAGTTGCCCGAAGTAGCCATGGAAGCATCGGCCAAAGGCAATACTGTGGCAAAAGAGCGGCTACCATCCGGATGGGGGTTTTCAATGGCAATACGCCATACTTTCTGCTGTTTATTGAGCCCACGCGCCCTTATTTCTCCCCCAATTTCAATCATGTAGTGTTCGATCTGATGTTGCTCAAACATTCGGCCAATCACATCAATCAGGTAGCCCTTGCCTATGGCGTTGAAGTCTAGGTATATCTCGGGAAACTGTTTCTGTACCCGGTCTTTGTAGAGCTGTACCTTGTCAAAACCGACCAGGGTCAGTAGCTGTCGGATTTCGGAAGCATCGGGTGGGGTGTTGGACATATTGGGGCCAAATCCCCAGGCATTGACCAAGGGGCCTACAGTAGGGTCGAAAAAACCCTGGGTTTCCCGGTAAAATTGTTTTGATTTTTGGAATACTTCCTTAAAATAGGCATCAACCACCACCGTGGTATCACCCCGATTGATCCTGGAAATGGCAGAACCCGGTACATAGGTGGACAGAGACGCATTTACCGATGCTATAAGACTGTCAATGTCTTTTTCAAAGGAACGTTTTTCACTGTCCAAGTATTTGATGGTATAGGTAGTGCCGATGGCAGTACCGCCAAGGCTTGTTTCACTAAGGGAGGCTGGCCCACTTCCCTTACAGGAAAGCACCAGGGGGAATAGTACCGCAATCCATATTTTTTTGAGGGGCATGTTTGGGAATAAAAAAGTTAATTCGTTGGGGGATAAACGGTTGTTAAAATCCTTAAAATAAACCTAAAATATCCTGTCACCTTGCAAAACTAGGCCTTTTTTTAGTAAATTTGACCTACGTTTAAAAAATCTGTTTTGTAATTATGAAAAAATTAGTCATTGTTGCCCTGTTGGCTCCCATCCTTTTCAGCGCCTGTGTTTCAAAGAAAGAATACGTTGCTTTGGAAGGCAAGTACAACAACAAATCACAAGCGTTGGTAGATACCAAGGCCGACCTAATGAAGTGTAATATTGAGAATGAAGGTAAAATTGCTGCCCTGGAGCAACGCATTGCTGACCTAAAAAAGGACAAGGAAAAAACACTGGAATATGTTGACAACTTAACGGTCTTGTCAAAATCTGCTTCCGACAACATTAAGGAAACCCTGGCACAGATGAGCAAAAAGGATGAATACATCCAACATGTTCAAAAGGCTATGAATAAAAAAGATTCTATCAACCTCGCCATCGGTTTCAAACTTAAAAGTGTCTTAAAAGAAGGCTTTAATGACGAAGATATCCAGGTAGATGTCGAAAAGACTGTGGTCTATATTTCCATCGCTGATAAATTGCTCTTTAAAAGTGGGAGTGCAACCGTTTCTTCTGCAGCCAAAGGGGTGCTGAGTAAAGTAGCCGATGTTATTATGGCCCAACCCGGCCTAGAGGTAATGGTGGAAGGACATACTGACAACAAACCGATCAGTACAGCTGGTATTAAAGACAACTGGGACCTGAGCGTAAAACGCGCCACCTCCATTATCCGGGTCTTTCAAACCGACTTTGGCATTGAACCCGGCCGCTTAATCGCTGCGGGAAGGAGTGAGTTTAAGCCACTGGAAACCAACGATACCGTAGAGGGAAGATCCCGAAACAGAAGGACGCGTATCGTGCTGATGCCCCAACTAGAGCAGTTCTTTGACCTGTTGGAGAGCAAGGTAGAATAGGACTTGCGATATAAATTTATAAAAAAACCACGCCATGGCGTGGTTTTTTTATGGCTTCTTATCTCAGTAATCAAGACCGGGGTATTACAAACTAAGGGATTGTTTTTTAGGCTTTAAATAGCGGCTGATATGGTGCTTTGTTGGGTGGGCAAAAAAGGGGAAAGAAAAAATCTTCCTTGGTATGTTTCTTTTGTTTGTGTTGTCTTGATAAAACGAACCAAAAAATCAAGATACTCATTCCTCAGTCCCTATTCCCCAGTCTCTTAATCAATCAAAGCACTGCGAAAAAAACAAAAAAAATCCGGTACAACAGTACCGGATATCGTTTATCGTAATTGGTTTTCCATAACTATCCACCAAAGTCATCAAACCTGATGTTCTCATCGGGAATTCCAAAGTCCTCACCCATTTTTTCGACGGCCTTGTTCATCAGTGGTGGGCCACAGAAGTACAATTCAATATCTTCTGGTGCCTCGTGTTTGGAGAGGTACTCATCTATAACCGCCTGGTGTACAAAACCAGTAAAACCATCGCCTTCACTATCGTGGATGTCTTTTTTGTTTACCCAGTTATCCTCCGGTAGGGGTTCTGACAATACCAGGTAAAACTTAAAGTTCGGGAATTCCTTTTCCAACTGGTAGAAATGATCTAGATAGAAGAGTTCACGTTTGGACCTTCCTCCGTACCAGTAAGTAACCGTTCTACCGGTTCTTAGGGTCTTAAACAGGTGGTAGAGGTGCGAGCGCATCGGCGCCATACCGGCACCACCACCCACATAGAGCATTTCTGCTTCTGACTCATTGATAAAGAATTCACCATAAGGACCAGAAATGGTAACCTTATCCCCTGGTTTCCTAGAGAAAATATAGGAGGAGGCAAGCCCCGGATTGACATCCATCCAACCGTTTTTACCACGGTCCCAAGGTGGGGTCGCAATCCGTACATTCAGCATGACCTCACGGCCCTCCGCAGGATAAGAAGCCATGGAATAGGCCCGTTCTACCGTCTCGGGGTTTTTCATAACTAGAGGCCACAGACCGAACTTGTCCCATTCCATCTGGAACTTATCGGCTGTTTCGTGTTCTTCCGGATGCGCGGTAATATCAATATCGGCATACTTGACCTCACAGGGGGGGATTTCAATTTGGATATACCCACCAGCCTTGTAGTCCATGTCTTCGGGGATCTCTACCACAAATTCCTTGATAAAGGAAGCTACATTGTAGTTTCTAACCACCGTGGCTTCCCATTTTTTGATTCCGAAAACCTCCTCTGGAATAGAAATATCCATGTCTTGCTTTACCTTCACCTGACAAGCCAGTCGTGCGCCGGATTGCAGTTCCTTTCGGGTAAAGTGAGGGGTTTCGGTAGGAAGTGCCTCACCGCCACCTTCATGGACATGACACTCACACTGAATGCAAGTACCGCCACCACCACAAGCGGATGGTAAAAATATTTTTTCAGCACCCAGGGTAGACAACAGGGAGTCTCCAGAAGCCACTTCAATCTCCTTTTCTCCGTTGATCTTAATCTTAACCGGACCGGAAGGTGATAATTGCTGTTTGACAAACAACAACAGGGAAACCAATAATAGTGTCAACACTAAAAAGGCAACAACGGTTGCTACGATGGTTCCAAATGTACTTATAGCTGCTATCATTATTTAGGTATTTCAAGTTCGTTGTTTAGCGGTGCGTTGTCGGTAACCTGGGCCGCAGCTTCAGCTTCCGTACCCTCCGGCTCACCGCCTGTTAACATACCACCGAAACTCATAAAGCCGATGGCCATCAATCCGGTGATGATAAAGGTGATACCCAGTCCTCTGAGCGGTGCGGGTACGTTTGAATAGCGAATCTT
>JASMME010000053.1 GCA_030748365.1 Lutibacter sp. | reverse complement strand
CAACGGTATCAAGCAAGTGGACACGGCCCTGGAAAATAAGCTCAATATTTTGAACCTTTGGCAAGAAGAGGTAGAGATCAATCCAGGGACGCCCACCAAGACTTCCGGCGAATACGCCTTTAAATCACTAGAGGCCGCTACCGATGCCCTGGTCGAAGGCAGTATTGATGTGTTGGTTACGGCGCCCATCGACAAAGACAATATCCAATCGGAGGCTTTCACCTTTCCCGGACATACGGAATACCTCAATGCGCGTATTGAGGGCACTGCTTTGATGATACTGATGGCCAATCGCTTGCGAATAGGCCTGGTTACCGGACACATTCCCCTCGCTGAGGTAGCCAGTACCATTACTCCTGAACTAATCAGGGAAAAAGTCGCAGTGATGTACCATACATTGCAACAGGATTTTGGTATAGAAAAACCCAAAATTGCCTTGTTGGGTCTCAATCCACATTGTGGAGACAAGGGCCTAATAGGCAGTGAAGATGACGATATTATCAGGCCAACTGTACAGGAAATACAAGAAAGTGGACAACTGGTCTACGGGCCCTATGCGGCCGACAGTTTTTTTGGTTCCGAGAATTACCTGAATTTTGACGCGGTACTGGCTATGTACCACGACCAGGGTCTGGCCCCCTTTAAAACCCTTTCTTTTGGGGAAGGCGTCAATTTTACAGCTGGCTTAAACAAGATTAGGACCTCTCCCGATCACGGCACTGCCTATGCGATGGCTGGAAAAGGTACCGCAGCCTTCGACTCTTTTAAAGAAGCGGTGTTTACAGCCGTCAGTCTGTTTAGGGAAAGGGCTTCTCATAAAACTTTGACGCAAAACCCCTTAAAAACCAATAAAGGGCGGAAGAATCAACAAAATTTGAGAAGGAAGCTATAAATAGTGGTGATTATTTTATATATTTGCCCGCTCAAATGACATTCCAAATGAAAGAGTTAAAAGACTTTGAGATTTCTTTTATAGGTTTGAAAGAAGGGATGCATCATTTTGACTATGAAGTTGGTAATGAGTTCTTTGATTTTTTTGATTATGACGAATTCGACCGTTCGGCGGTAAAAGTGGCCTTGTCATTTCTAAAAAAGGCAACCATGTTTGAGTTGGTGTTTGATTTTTCAGGTTGGGTAGAGCTCGCCTGCGATCTTACCAATGAACTGTATGAGCATCCGGTAACAGGTTCCTTGGAACTACTGGTAAAGTTTGGTCAGGAGTTCAATGATGAGCATGAAGAAATACTCATCATACCGCATGCTGAACACCGCTTGAATGTAGCGCAATACATCTACGAGGGCATTGTGTTAGCCCTCCCACACAAACGGGTTCACCCGGGGGTTAGCGATGGAACTTTACAGTCAGACGTCTTGTCAAAATTAAAGGATTTTGAGATTGAAAATAAACATAAAGAGGCCCCGAAAGGGACCGATCCCAGGTGGGATAAATTAAAAGACATAAACAGATAAAAAAGAAGCGTAATGGCACATCCTAAGAGAAAAATATCTAAAACCAGAAGAGATAAAAGAAGAACACATTACAAAGCAGTCATGCCTCAGATTGCTGTTGACCCAACTACTGGGGAGGCACATTTGTACCACCGAGCGCACTGGCACGAAGGGAAATTGTACTACAGAGGACAAGTGGTCATAGATTCCGAAGAAGTCCAGGCATAAGCCCTCAGGTTAAAGACGTATAAAAAACCCTCATTTCGAGGGTTTTTTCTTTGTAACGGTGTCGGTGTTAAAAAATGCTTTGAATCTTGTCATTATTAGAAATAAATTTCATTACTTTGGAGCACTTTTCTTATTGAAAGAAAGTTAGATTATGAGTAAAATAACCGCTGCAATCACGGCCCTTGGAAGTTACCTGCCGGAGGATGTATTGACCAATGCCATGCTGGAAAAAATGGTGGATACCAATGATGAATGGATTACGACAAGGACGGGTATCAAAGAGCGCAGAATTTTAAAAGGCGCTGGAAAGGGGACCTCATTTATGGCCATCAAAGCTGCTGAGAACCTCCTCGAAAAACGCGGCTTGGCCCCGGAAGAGATTGACCTGGTGCTGGTCGCTACGGCAACGCCTGATATGCAGGCAGCTGCCACCGCAGTTTATGTAGCTTCAAAAATCGGTGCGACCAATGCCTTTGCCTTTGACTTAGAGGCGGCTTGTTCCAGTTTTCTGTACGGAATGTCTGTAGCCTCTGGATATGTCATGTCAGGCAAATACAAAAAGGTATTGCTTATCGGTGCGGATAAATGCTCTTCCATGATTGATTATACGGACAGGGCTACCTGTATTATTTTCGGGGATGGTGCGGGCGCTGTGTTGTTTGAGCCCAATAAGGAAGGACTGGGTTTGCAAGACGAATACCTCCGATGTGACGGTACCGGAAGGGAATTCCTGCAGGTAAAGGCTGGGGGATCTATGTATCCCCTAACGGAAGAGGTTCTTGAAAAAAGAGAACAATTTGTTTTTCAGGACGGTAAAACGGTCTTTAAGCATGCAGTGTCTAACATGGCGGACGTTGCGGTAAAAATACTGGACCGCAATCAATTGACAAAGGAAGATATACATTGGCTGGCGGCCCATCAGGCCAATAAACGCATTATAGAGGCCACGGCAAACAGGATTGACCTCAATCGAGACAAGGTTATGATGAACATTGAAAAATACGGAAATACCACTTCCGCTACCTTGCCCTTGCTCTTGGTCGATTATGAAAAACAGTTACAAAAAGGAGAAAACATTATTTTTGCTGCATTTGGCGGTGGCTTCACTTGGGGAGCCATCTATCTCAAATGGGCTTATAATTCGTAGACGAGAAAAACCAAACTAAACCAATCATTATGGAATTAAAAGATATTCAGAACCTTATTAAGTTTGTGGCAAAATCTGGCGCTAACGAGGTAAAGTTAGAAACGGAGGATATTAAGATTACCATTAAAACAGGGGAAACCACCATCGTACAACAGGCACCCATAGCAATGCCTCCATTATCCATGGCTCCCCCGGTAGCCACGCCGACGCCGGCGAAGGAAGAAAAAGCGCCGGCAGTAGCCGATGCCCCCGAAAGTGATTCAGCATATATAGAGATCACCTCACCAATCATTGGTACTTTTTACAGGAAGCCCTCTCCAGACAAACCCGTTTTTGCTGAGGTAGGAGATGTCGTTACCCCAAGCTCTGTGGTTTGTATTGTAGAGGCCATGAAACTGTTCAACGAGATTGAATCTGAGGTATCCGGTAAGATTGTAAAAGCACTGGTTGAAGATGGTACGCCTGTAGAATTTGGTCAGCCCTTATTCCTCGTTGATCCGAGTTAACAGTCCCAGACATTCTTTCGTGCCAGTTTTCGGTATAGCTTTTCCGAAAATTGGCTATTAAGCCATTGAAAATCTAGAATCCATGTTTAAAAAGATACTAATTGCCAATAGAGGAGAGATTGCCCTGCGGGTGATCAGAACCTGTCGGGAAATAGGCGTTAAAACCGTAGCGGTCTATTCCACCGCGGATGCCGAGAGTTTGCATGTCAGGTTTGCAGATGAGGCTGTGTGTATTGGCCCCCCTGCTAGTAATGAATCCTATTTAAAAATGTCTGCCATCTTGGCGGCAGCTGAGATAACCAATGCGGATGCGATCCATCCTGGATATGGTTTTTTAGCCGAAAATGCCAAGTTTTCCAAGCTGTGTAATGAGCACGGTATTAAGTTTATTGGCGCCACCGCTGAGATGATTTCTAAAATGGGAGACAAAGCCTCTGCCAGGGAAACAATGAAAGCGGCAGGCGTGCCTACCATTCCAGGTTCAGACGGCTTGATTGACTCTTTTGAGAGCTGTGAGAAATTGGCTGAAGAAATGGGCTACCCAGTGATGCTAAAAGCCACTGCAGGTGGTGGCGGTAAGGGTATGAGAGCTGTTTGGGAACCCGCCAACTTAAAAGATGCTTGGGATGCTGCACGTCAGGAATCCATGGCAGCCTTTGGTAATGACGGTATGTATATGGAGAAACTCATCGAAGAGCCCCGTCATATTGAAATACAGGTCATCGGAGATGCACACGGAAAAGCCTGTCACCTGTCGGAAAGAGATTGCTCGGTCCAAAGACGTCATCAAAAACTGACAGAAGAAGCACCTTCTCCTTTTATGACAGCCTCCTTGAGGAAAAAGATGGGGGATGCAGCGGTCAAAGCAGCAGAATTTATCCGATATGAAGGAGCAGGTACTGTTGAGTTTTTGGTAGACAAGCACAAGAACTTCTACTTTATGGAAATGAATACCCGTATCCAGGTAGAACATCCCATCACTGAGCAGGTAATTGACTATGACCTGATTTACGAGCAGATCAAAGTAGCCTCAGGCATCCCGATTACCGGAAAGAATTACCTACCAAAACTGCACTCGATTGAATGTCGTATCAATGCAGAGGATCCTTATAATGGTTTTAGGCCTTCCCCCGGTAAGATTACCAGTTTGAACATTCCTGGAGGACACGGCGTACGTGTTGATTCACATGTTTATGCCGGATATACCATTCCTCCGAATTACGATTCTATGATTGCCAAGCTGATCACCACGGCACAAACCCGTGAAGAGGCCATTAGCAAGATGAAAAGGGCTTTGGATGAGTTTATCATTGAAGGAGTAAAAACAACGATTCCTTTCCACCGGCAGTTGATGGATCACCCAGACTATGTGGCAGGGGACTACACAACGAAGTTTATGGAAGATTTTGAGATTCAGTAAATAGCGCCTTTATAGCTTATAAAATGTAACTATAAAAAAAGGATATAATCTCTTATATCCTTTTTTTGTTATATTTACTTTCATTTATTAACAAGATGAAAGATAAAAACACGGCTATTGACGGTATCGATAAGATTATTCTGACCCATTTGATGGAAGATGCCAGGACCCCTATACTGAGCATTGCCCGGAAAATAGGTATCTCTGGAGCGGCGGTACACCAACGACTCAGAAAACTGGAAGCAAGCGGGCTTATTTCGGGTTCCAAGCTGGTGATCAATCCAAAGGTTCTGGGCTATAAGACCCTGGCCTTTGTAGGGGTTTTTTTAGATGCAGCCAGTAAATACTCAGCGGCCATCAAACGTATGAAGGAGGTGCCTGAGATTATCGAAAGTCATTATACGACTGGTAATTACGCTATTTTTATCAAGATTCTTTGTCGAGACAACGAACATTTGATGAGCTTGTTAAATCAGGAGATACAATCTATCAAGGGGGTCGCTAGGACAGAGACCTTTATATCCTTGGACCAGCATATTGACCGGCAAATCAACGTATAGGCTGTTAGAATGCCAGTTACCAAACCTTCTCAATCTTAGCCCCTTTAATCTTTGTCGATTTAGTCCCTAGAACCCAATATTTGCAAGGCCCAGTAGAAGAGCATAGCCAGCGAGCCCAAGGCTGCTACTAGGTAGGTCCTTGCAGCCCACTTTAGGGCGTCTTTGGCACCATCCTGTTCGCTGTCGGTCAGCATCCTGTTCGATTTTAACCAGGCCAGGGCGCGGTTACTCGCATCGTATTCCACCGGGAGGGTTATAAAACTGAACAAGGTAGCCATGGCCATGGCGGCCAGCCCAATCAGGGCAATCAGTAGACCGCTGCTGCTCCCCGATGCTGCTCCTAGTACCATACCAGCGATGACCAGCCACATGGAAAATTTCGAAGAAATACTCACTACTGGCACCAATTGTGAACGCATGGTCAGCCATTGGTAGGCTTGTGCATGCTGTACGGCATGGCCTACTTCGTGGGCGGCTACGGCAGCGGCGGCGGCATTTCGTTTATGGTAGACAGCATCACTGAGGTTTACGGTCTTTTTTCCAGGGTGGTAATGGTCCGTTAGCTGTCCGGGCGTCGCTACCACCTGTACATCGTGGATTCCGTGATCGTGGAGCATCTTTTCGGCAATCTCTTTGCCGCTGAGTCCGTTCTGTAGTTGTAGTCCTGTATAGTACTTAAACTTTCGTTTTAATTGCTGACTGACCAGCCAGCTGATCAGTGATATGATTCCGATGATAAGATAATATCCGTACATAGATTTCTTTGGTTGTTAGCATTAATATTTGGTACATTTACCGCATAAACTGTTCCAAAGATAAACCCTAAGACAAAATGACACAAAACCCCCGAATACTGTTGATTTATACAGGTGGTACCATTGGGATGGTAAAGGACTTTGAAACGGGGGCATTGCGTGCGTTTAACTTTGACAAGTTACGTCAACACATTCCGGAATTGAAACAGGTGAACTGCAGTATTGACAGTATTTCCTTTGAAGCCCCTATCGATTCTTCTGATATGGATCCTGCCCAGTGGGTGATGATTGCTGAGATCATTGAAAGTAAGTACCAAGGCTATGATGGTTTTGTGGTTTTACACGGATCAGATACCATGTCTTACTCTGCTTCCGCCATAAGTTTTATGCTGGAGAACCTGTCTAAGCCGGTTATTTTTACTGGTTCACAACTACCGATAGGCGACCTGAGAACCGATGCCAAGGAAAACCTGATTACGTCCATAGAAATTGCTGCCGCCCAGCACAAAGGGTTTCCGGTTATCTCGGAGGTATGCCTGTATTTCGAATACAAGTTGTACCGGGCCAACAGAACCACCAAGATCAATGCTGAACATTTCCAGGCCTTTAGTTCTCCAAATTACCCACCCTTGGCGGAGAGTGGGGTACACCTAAAATTTAACAGGTCTTTGATTCCCGAAACATCAAAAGCCGCCCCTCTTATAGTAAGTAAAACCTTGGTTAGTGACATTGCGGTACTCAAGCTGTTTCCCGGTATTACCAAAAATACGGTTGAAAGCGTTCTTCGTATCAGCGGACTCAGGGGGGTTATTTTGGAAACCTACGGTGCCGGAAATGCACCCACCAGTGCTTGGTTTATTGATTTATTGTCTGAAGCAATATCGCGAGGAATTAATATCGTGAGTGTAACCCAGTGTAAAGGAGGCAGTGTGATTATGGGGAAATATGAGGCCAGCTTGTTGCTACAAAAAATAGGACTTATCAACGGACTTGATATCACCACAGAGTCAGCACTGACTAAAATGATGTATTTATTGGGCAAGGATATTCACCCTGAAAACTTTGCCCATACCTTTGAAAAGTCCCTCAGGGGAGAGATCGGTACGAACGCCTAAAAAACATCCACAGAAAGATGTATTATGGATGTTTTTTCTTAAAAAAAAACTTACAACGCCCAATTTTTATAAAAAACCCAAAAAAACCTTATTTTTGAAGGAAATCCTTTCAAAGTGGTATTTATATTTTCTAAACTCAACATTTTTTTGTTACTTGCCATACTCTAAAATACCGGTTGCTTTCCGGAAAGGACTACTAGGGATTTTGCCCCTGTTTTGGAAAACTTTTCGAGTTTCAGGTGTATATTTTAGAGTGTTATCATAGCACTTAACCCGTTTGAAAATTAATAAATTAACTATTACACAATGAAAAGAGTATTTACCATCCTTGCAATTACAGGATTAATGTCGTTTATCGCCACGCCTGCGATGTTGGCACAAGACGCAGAGGAAACCGTTCAGGTAGCTGAAGAGAGTCAGGAAACTACCACGGAAGCGGCTGCAGAAGAGGTTGTAGCAGCACCGGTTGAAGAGGTTGTCGAAGTAAAGACATTTCACCAAGAATTGAAACAGCGTTTTATAGAAGGAGGTCCTTTCTTTATGGGAATCGTATTGGTTGCCCTAATCCTAGGACTGGCCATCGCTATTGAGAGAATCATTTACTTAAATATGGCTACTACCAACACCCAAAAACTGGTTGGAAAAGTGGATGAAGCTTTGGCTTCAGGAGGTGTGGAAGCAGCCAAAGAGGTTTGTAGAAATACCAAGGGGCCTGTTGCTTCTATCTTCTACCAAGGATTGGACAGGATGGATGAAGGCGTAGATGCTGCTGAGAAGGCGGTTGTTGGTTACGGAGGCGTACAGATGGGCTTGTTGGAGAAAAACATCTCCTGGTTGTCCTTATTTATTGCCTTGGCACCGATGCTTGGGTTTATGGGAACAGTAATCGGTATGATTTCTGCCTTTGACTCTATCCAGGCAGCTGGAGACATTTCTCCTACCGTTGTAGCAGGAGGTATCAAAGTAGCCTTGCTGACCACCGTATTTGGATTGGTTGTAGCGATTATTCTACAAGTATTCTACAACTATATCATTTCCAAGGTAGACAGCATCGTAAA
>JASMME010000052.1 GCA_030748365.1 Lutibacter sp. | reverse complement strand
ACGCCCCCAGTTGCTGATTGTGTGTTTTTCATCATCCATCAAAATATGGGTGGCCAGGTGGGCGATCTCCTGATTATTGTGATTGACAAAGGCATCTACCGAAATGTTTTCATCCTGGTTTAATTGATGGATTATATCGTAGTAGATCTGCTTGAAATTCGCATCCGTAAATTCGATTTCATCTTCTTGTAAACTGAGGTACACCTCTTTGGATACCACATTGTTAAAAACCAACTTTTTCAAGGGTTCTACCTCATTCTCATCGAGTTCTTCTCCCAGTACATAGTCTACAAATTCAACCTCATTATTGCCGTAGAGCAACAGAATCCTGATGATTTCCTGTTCGTATTTCATCAATTCGTCTACTTTCTCAAAACCGGGGGTTTTCTGCAACACCGGAGTAGGTTGCCTGGTATCTGCCGGCTGCCTGGAAGCTTCGCGTCGTTCTTTTTTATCCAGCTGGGCCAACTCACCAAACAAGACTTCCTCTGAAATGGTCATGATCCTGGAACATTCCTGGATATACACTTCCCGTTGTATCCTGTCAGGAATCTTGGAAATACTAAGAACAATGTCACGGATCAAAGCGGCTTTTTTAACCGGATCCTGCTGCGCCTGCTCCATCAAGAGTGAGACCTTGAAATTGATAAAGTCACGGGGCTTGTTCTCCAGAAAGGCCTTCAGTTCATCAGGTGTTACTTTCTTTGCATAGCTATCAGGATCTTCTCCCTCGGGAAAACTGAGCACCTTTACGTTCATGCCCTGCTCGAGGATTAGGTCAATCCCCCGGAAAGAGGCCCGAATACCGGCAGCATCACCGTCAAAAAGAATGGTGATATTTTTGGTAAGCCTGCTAATCAGTCGTATCTGTTGTTCCGTGAGGGCGGTTCCCGAAGAAGACACCACATTCCGAACACCTGATTGGTAGAGGGAAATAACATCGGTATAACCTTCTACCAAAAAGCAATTGTCTTCCTTTGCTATGGACTGTTTGGCATGGTAAATACCGTAGAGTACCTTGCTCTTATGGTAAATATCACTTTCGGGAGAGTTCAGGTATTTGGCCGCTTTTTTATCACGGCTTAGTATTCTTCCGCCAAAGCCCAGCACCCTACCACTCATACTGTGTATCGGGAACATAACACGCCCTTTGAAACGGTCGTATTGTTTGGAGCCTGCAGCAACACCCAAGTCCTGCTTTACGATACTGAGTCCGGTAGCTTCCAGGTGTTTTAAAAGATAGCCCTTGCGAAGGGCTTCCTTGGTAAAGGCGTCCCATTGGTCTAGGGAATAGCCCAACTGGAATGTGCGGATGGTTTCATCGCTAAAACCCCGCTCCTTGAAATACGTAAGGCCAATGGCCTTTCCCTGGGGGTCTTGTTGTATGCATTCGTGAAAATAATCGCGGGCGTATTCAGAGACCAAAAACAGGCTTTCCCGCTCATCAGCCTGTTGTTTCTGAAAATCAGTTTGCTGGTCTTCTTCTACCTCAATATGGTATTTCTTGGCCAGGTAACGAATGGCTTCCGGATAGGAATAATGTTCGTGTTCCATCAGGAACGAAATGACGTTACCGCCTTTACCGGTACTGAAGTCTTTCCATATCTGCTTGACGGGTGATACCATAAACGAAGGGGTTCGTTCATCGGAAAAGGGACTCAGGCCTTTAAAATTGCTGCCCGCTTTTTTCAACTGTACAAATTCTCCGAGCACCTCTTCTACCCGGGCAGATTCAAATACCTTGTCTATGGTTGTTCTGGATATCAAACTGTGTGATGACTGTTTAAAGACTTCTAATATACAAAAAACACCCGGTTATTTTCCGGGTGCTATGCTGGGTCTTAACCAAGCGATCAGGAAGCTGCTTTAAGTTGATTTAATACCGACTTGTTTATTTTGTCTGCCGCGTATTTCTTGGTCACCTTTAGGACCTTCTCTTCCCCTCCGGGCATCTCAAACATGGCATCTGTCAGCACCGCTTCACAAAGCGAACGCAAACCACGGGCCCCCAACTTGTACTCGACCGCTCTGGAGACAATATAGTCTAGGGCCGCTTCGTTGATGGTAAACGCAATGCCGTCCATATCAAACAGTTTCTCGTATTGTTTGATAATGGCGTTCTTAGGGATCGTCAGAATCGCCCGCAAGGTAGTTGCATCCAGTGGATTCATATGAGAAAGCACTGGCAAACGCCCGATAATCTCAGGAATCAGTCCAAAATCCTTTAGGTCCTTTGGTGTGATATATTGTAAGATATTGCCCGTATCTACCTGGTCTTCTTTGATAGAAGCGCCGTAGCCAACCGCCTGTCTGTTCAAGCGTTTTCCAATGACCTTATCTATACCGGAAAAAGCACCACCGGCAATAAATAGAATGTCTTTGGTGTTCACCTCGATAAACTTTTGATCGGGGTGTTTTCTACCACCCTTTGGGGGTACATTTACCACCGTGCCTTCAAGCAGTTTTAACAGGGCCTGCTGTACGCCTTCCCCGGAAACATCACGGGTAATAGAAGGGTTGTCTCCTTTGCGGGCAATCTTGTCTATCTCATCGATAAAAACAATGCCTCGCTGGGCTTTTTCCACGTCGTAATCAGCTGCCTGCAATAAGCGTGTCAAAATGGTTTCAACATCTTCCCCTACATAGCCCGCTTCCGTCAGAACAGTCGCATCTACTATACAGAAGGGAACGTTGAGCATTCTGGCAATGGTACGTGCCATAAGGGTTTTTCCGGTACCGGTCTCACCGACCAGTACAATATTGCTCTTTTCAATCTCTACAGGATCTTCATCTGCCGAGGGTGCCTGCAATAAACGTTTATAGTGGTTATAGACCGCCACGGCCATCACGCGCTTGGCAGCGGTTTGACCAATCATATACTCATCGAGAAAGGCCTTGATTTCAATGGGTTTTTTAACCGTCAGTTCTGCCGAGAGCGAGGGCGTATCCTGGGATTCCATTTCCTCCATCACTATGCCGTAGGCCTGTTGGATGCACTTGTCGCAAATATGGGCATCCAGCCCTGCAATCAAGAGATCTGTTTCTGGTTTTTTCTTCCCACAAAACGAACACGATAATACTTCTTCTTTTGCCATAAGCCGTCTGTTACTTTCTGATTAGCACTTCATCAATCATTCCGTATTCCTTGGCTTCTTCAGCCTTCATCCAGTAATCGCGGTCAGAATCCGCGTGTACCTTTTCAACAGTTTGTCCGGAATGTTTTGAAATAATCTGGTATAATTCATCCTTGAGTTTAAGGATTTCCCTGGCCGTAATTTCAATATCGCTCGCCTGACCACGGGCACCGCCCAATGGCTGGTGGATCATAACACGGGAATGGGGCAATGCAGATCTTTTCCCTTTTTCCCCGGCACACATCAGCACAGCAGCCATAGAGGCAGCCATTCCGGTACAGATAGTGGCTACATCGGGTTTGATGAACTGCATGGTGTCGTACATGCCCAGACCGGCATAGACACTTCCGCCAGGTGAATTGATATAAATCGATATGTCCTTCGCGCTGTCAACACTCTCGAGGAAGAGGAGTTGCGCCTGGATCACGTTGGCCACATAATCGTCAATGGCCGTTCCCAAAAAGATAATCCTGTCCATCATCAAACGAGAGAACACATCCATTTGGGCTACGTTTAACTGGCGTTCTTCAATAATATAGGGCGTCACACTGCTAATCAATTGGTCATAGTGCATACTGTTGATTCCCTGGTGTTTGGTAGCAAACGCTTTAAATTCCTTTCCGTAATCCATTTTCAGGTTTTTTATATTGTGGGTGTAAAGATAAGAAGTATTCACGAATATGGTTCGTAAATATTGTAATGGGTGGTTTTTAAAACCAGCACGGGCTATTTGCAAGTTCAACAGCAGCGCTGTAACACTTTCCACAGAAAAGGGCCGTACACCCAAGATTCTGCTTGAAATTGGGACATGCCGGTTTGTTTAATTTCACTAATTTAGCCGTATTAAAACAGGTAAAAAACGCAATTATGGGCTTCCGAAAACGCGCGAAGATTCGATCTTTTTTTAGACTGTCAGGTATGTTGACTTTGGGATACTGTTTTTTGTTGGGCCTAGGCCCAACAGCGTTGCAGGCACAATACAACAATTCGCAATACAAACTGCTCGATATTGAACATTATCGATTGGCACTCCAGGTAAATGACAGTACCGACCAGCTGGCGGCGCATATGGAAGTCCACCTGCAGTTTAAGAAACCCCTATCCCGGTTTTACCTAGACCTGGTGGCCAAGGATACGCTCAGCGGCAAAGGCATGGTGGTAGATTCGGTCTATCAAAATGAGGTACGGATTGACTTTAAACACCTGGGTGACAAACTTTTTATTGTTCCGAAACACAACTTTCAGCACCTGACCTATACCTATAAAATATGGTACCGGGGCATTCCAGCAGATGGTTTTATCATCGGTCAGAACTTACATGGTCGCAGGACTTTTTTTGGAGATAATTGGCCCAACAGGGCTAAACATTGGTTTCCCTGTATAGACCACCCCTCAGAAAAGGCGACCGTAGACTATCTTATCCGGGTTCCAAACCACTATCAGGTCATTGCCAACGGCCAGTTAAAGGAGACCGTAGCGGATAGCACAGGCTACCTACAATATCATTACAAGACATCCGTGCCATTGCCGAGCAAAGTAATGACAGTGGGCATCGCGGCATTTGCTGTGGAGGAATTGGGAGAAACCGCAGGGGTACCGGTTTCAACCTGGGTATACCCAGAGACCAAAGACGCCGGATTCTACGATTTTGCTGTCGCTCCTGAAATCCTTTCCTTTTTGTCCGAACACCTGGGAGATTACCCCTTTGAAAAACTAGCCAACGTACAGTCCACCAACCGTTTCGGGGGCATGGAAAATGCGGGGACCATTTTCTATGCCGAAAAGGCCGTTACCGGAAAAAGAGCCCATAAAACCTTAATTGCCCATGAAATTGCCCACCAATGGTTCGGCAACTCTGCCACGGAAACTGACTGGGCCCATCTTTGGCTGAGCGAAGGGTTTGCCACTTACCTGGCCGATCTGTATGTGCTGAGCGAGGAAGGAATCGGAGCCTTCCGCGAACGAATGGGGGAGGAACGACGCAAAGTACTGGCCTTTTACAAAGAACAACAAACCCCAGTGGTGGATGCCATGACCCGGGACTATATGAAATTGCTCAACCCCAATTCGTATCAAAAGGGTGCCTGGGTGCTACATATGCTAAGGGACATACTCGGTTTCGACGTCTTTTGGGAAGGACTGAGGCAGTACCACAAAAAATACCAGTTCGCAAATGCCACTACCCATGATTTTAAAAGGGTAATGGCGGCTGTTTCCGGGAAAAACCTGGATACTTTCTTTGATCAGTGGCTGTTAAAGGCAGGGCATCCTGTTTTGAAAACCCGTTGGATTTACCACGGACTAAAACTACGGTTGACAATCGAACAGCAGCAGGAACACCCTTTTGAGTTTCCGCTTGAGATACAGTTGACCTACACCGATGGCAGTACGGAGATCCAACGAATCGACGTACCCGGCAAGAACTACAGCTATGTCTTGGAAACCACCAAGGATGTTCAGGATATTTTACTGGATCCCCATACCAAGCTCCTGTTCGAAACAACCGCTCCATGAATTGCCCTGTATGCGCCTCCGACACCGCCATCTTTGCCCGTATAAAAGCCCGGACCTACTACCTTTGCAATACCTGTAAGGCTGTTTGCCTGGATCGAAACAATTACCTGACGGCTGAGGCGGAAAAGCAACGGTATTTAGAACATAATAATGACGTAGACGACCCCGGTTATCAAGAATTTGTCAGGCCGATTGTTTCCTTTGTCAAAGAAAACTTTACCCCAGGCGATCTCGGGCTGGATTACGGTTGTGGTCCTGGGCCGGTCATCAGTAAACTACTGGGGGATGACGGATATAAACTCAACTTGTACGATCCCTTTTTCAATCCGGACTCAGAGTGCCTGGAAAGCCACTATTCCTATATTGTTTGTTGTGAGGTGATGGAGCATTTTCACCAACCAAAAGAAGCATTCCAACGCTTGGGTGAACTCCTAAAACCAGGAGGAGTGCTTATTTGTATGACCGATTTGTTTGGGCCGCAGATTGATTTTGACCGATGGTATTATAAGAATGATCCAACACATGTGGTCTTCTACCAAACAAACAGCTTGGCATATATCCAAAAAAACTGCGGTTTTTCAAAGCTGAGGGTCGACCAACGCAGGATTGTATTCACCAAATAATCTTTGTCTTCAATCTTCGGGCTTATACGCGTTAACTTAGTCCCCTAAACTGGTTTTTATCTAAAAAAATCAGGGTATCTTTGTCTTCTATTAGCATCCTAAAATGTAGCAATTAACATGAAACAATTTATATACAGATACGCCTGGTTTTTTCCATTACTAATCGCTTGTGGCGGAAATGAAGAGGTGGTTCCAGAGGTGGTGAATACCGCCCCCAGCAGTTTTATCATCACGGTAAGCCAGGTTGAAAATACCCGCGCTACCTTGTCGTGGAATGCGGCAGTGGATGCTGAGGATGATCCGGTTAGGTATAGCATTCAGCAGGGAAGCACCCATATTCCTGACATAGGATCACTCAGTTATACCTTTGAGAACCTCGCGCCAAACACCCAGTACAAAGGCAGTGTTACCGCTGCTGACGGACAGGGGGGGGAAACGGCTATTAGTTATAACTATACCACCACCGATGTGGGGCAAGGGAACGCCGGTGATTTTAGTATCCCAGCAGACCTAGAGGAATACTATAAACACGTAGACTTTAGCAAAACAAGTGAAGAGCTGTACCAGGAACTGGCCAGCCTGACCAGTAATAAACACACAAACATTCTCAGCTATACCGACCGGCATGATTACTTGTACGATGCGGATGAGGATGAGAACAACACTGACAATGTCATTTTGATCTATTCGGGAGAAAGCAGGTATTGGGAAGAATACCAGGGGAATGGCTCTTATGCAAATCAAACATTTAATACCGAACATATTTACCCACAATCACTGATCACAGAAATCGCCAAAACAGACCTTCACCATTTGCGGGTCTGTGACGCCGGTATCAATTCGAGTAGGAGCAACCACCCTTTTACTGACGGAAGCGGTGGTTATCAAAAAATGGGCAATTCCTGGTATCCAGGTGATACGTGGAAAGGTGATGTAGCCCGTATGGTCATGTATGTACACCTTCGCTATGATGAGCCCTGGGCAGACATCAGTACTGAAGGACGGGCCTTGTTTATTCGCTGGAACGCAGAAGATCCGGTATCCGCGATCGAAATCCAGCGGAATGACATTTTTGAAGGTGCCCAAGGAAACCGGAATCCCTTTATCGACAATCCTTACCTGGTAACCATTCTTTGGGGGGGAGAAACGGCTGAAAATCTTTGGGATAACTAACAGCCAAAGCAATATACGTCAATAAAAAAAGCCGCTTTAACAGCGGCTTTTTTTATGATGGCATAAGCAAAAGATTACCTGGTACCCAAACCGGTCCAGTCATCCTTGTCTTTTACAATCCATTCTGAATCGGCCTCAGACGTACCCGCAGAGGCTGTCCAGTCAGGATTTCCTTGGGTAACACTGGCTTTCCTAACCAGGGTATGGTCTTTGGTTGCATTGTTTACACCGGCCACCGACCATCCTGAACCAGGATCGGCCTGAAAATCACCAATTCGGTCAACGATGACATGGTCTGCTTCCGTCCCATAGGCCAGTGCATAGCCATCATCTCCATTACTAAGGTAATTATGTGTTTGGTCAGCCTGTGCTACAATACTGGCATCCGCACTTGGGTGGGCTATGATATAAACATCACCCGGTGCAATGGTAGCCCCAGCGTCAAAAGTGTTCCAGTACTCGTGTTCCCCAGGAGTGGAAGGCGCGTTGGATGTACTTGGAAAAGCGAAGTTTGACAGGTCTACTGTTTGGTCAGAAGCATTGTAAATCTCTAAGTACTTGTTGTTACTACTTCCTTCAGCATATTCCGAGAAATAAATATTGGGCGTTGAACCGCCACCGCCACCACCGCCGGAACAATCGACATAGGTATTGGTAAAAGCAATATCATTCTGGTTTCTGAGATACAATTGCGGACTGTTGTACTCGCTCATGACACCGGTAATGACTCCGTTCATATCACTGACCGTCTCTGCTGAAAATGATGCCTGAGAACGGACGTACATCGTAAGCTCGTCAGTACAGTCGGTAAGTACGTTGGAACCGCTGTAATCACCAC
>JASMME010000051.1 GCA_030748365.1 Lutibacter sp. | reverse complement strand
TTCGAAAACCTCTTCCACCTCATAATCAATCATTTCTAGTTCAAATGATTCTAGGTCCATTTGCAAGCTGTCTGTTTTGATCCTGAAATTACAGGTGTGGTCAAACATAAAAACCACCGATCCGGAAGTGCCTAGGTTGCCTTCACATTTGTTAAAGGCTGCCCTAACATTGGCCACTGTACGGTTGTTATTGTCTGTGGCGGTTTCTACTACCACGGCTACTCCGTGCGGGGCATAGCCCTCAAAAAGCACTTCTTTATAGTTGGCCGTATCTTTGTCACTGGCCTTTTTGATGGCCCGTTCAACATTGTCTTTGGGCATGTTGGCGGCCTTGGCGTTTTGGATGACGGCTCTTAAACGGGCGTTTGTATCAGGGTTTGCCCCGCCTTCTTTGACCGCCATGACAATGTCTTTACCGATACGTGTGAAGGTCTTGGCCATGGCTGACCAGCGTTTCATTTTTCGTGCTTTTCTGAACTCAAAGGCTCTTCCCATAATTATGACTTTGTATGCTAGAGGGCAAAGGTAGAGATTACAAAAAGGATATACAACAGCCTATACCTGAATAAGCCCTGGATTGTAGGTCTTGTCAGTAGGTGCTTGGTTGGCCGCTTCAATCCCTGTGCTGATCCATTTACGGGTATCCAGCGGATTGATTACGGCATCGGTCCACAAACGAGCTGCTGCATAGTAGGGGGAGGTCTGCGTTTCGTATTTTTGCTCAATAGATTCCAAGATGCTGGCTGTTCTTTCTTCGGAGATTTTTTCCCCTTGCTTGCGAAGCGTGGAAGTCTCTATTTGTAACAGTACTTTGGCTGCCTGTGCGCCCCCCATAACAGCCAGTTTGGCAGAAGGCCAGGCGACGATCAGTCTCGGGTCGTAGGCCTTGCCGCACATGGCGTAGTTCCCTGCTCCATAAGAATTTCCGATAATCACTGTAAATTTAGGCACTACCGAATTGCTGACCGCATTGACCATTTTAGCACCGTCTTTGATAATACCACCGTGTTCACTTTTGCTACCAACCATAAAGCCTGTTACATCCTGTAAAAAGACCAGGGGAATTTTCTTTTGATTGCAGTTGGCGATAAAACGGGTGGCTTTGTCAGCACTGTCGGAATAGATGACGCCCCCGAACTGCATTTCCTTTTTTGCATTTTTGACCACGGTGCGTTGGTTGGCCACGATGCCCACTGCCCAGCCGTCTATACGGGCATAGGCGCAGATCAGCGTTTTGCCATATTCCTTTTTGTATTCTTCAAACTCAGATTGGTCCACCAGCCGTTTGATAATTTCACGCATCTCGTATGGTTCAGTCCTGTTTTTGGGAAGGATACCAAAGATTTCTTCCTGATTTTCAGCTGGCTTTTCAGGTTTGACCCGGTTATAACCAGCCTTTTCAACTGCCCCAATCTTTCCCAAGATATTCTTGATTTTATCGAGGGCATCTTGGTCGTCAGCTGCCTTATAATCAGTCACGCCGCTAAGCGCGCAGTGGGTGGTAGCACCTCCCAGGGTTTCATTGTCGATATCCTCTCCGATGGCGGCCTTTACCAGGTAGCTACCAGCCAGAAAGATGCTGGCAGTTTTGTCTACGATGATGGCCTCATCACTCATGATGGGTAGGTAAGCTCCTCCAGCCACACAGCTACCCATAATGGCGGATATCTGTGTAATTCCTCTACTGCTCATAACGGCATTGTTTCTAAAGATACGTCCGAAATGTTCTTTGTCTGGAAAGATTTCGTCTTGCATAGGCAGGTATACCCCTGCACTGTCTACCAGGTAGATGATGGGAAGGCGGTTCTCCATAGCGATCTCCTGAGCACGCAGGTTCTTTTTGCCGGTTATGGGAAACCAGGCTCCGGCTTTGACGGTGGCATCATTGGCCACCACGATACATTGGACTTTTTTGATATGACCTATCTGAACGACCACCCCTCCTGAGGGACATCCGCCTTGTTCAGGATACATATCCTCTCCGGCCAATGCACCTATTTCAATGGGTTTGCAGCCTTTGTCAAAAAGGTAGGCCAGCCGTTCCCTCGCTGTCAGCTTGCCGGCGGCCTTGTGCTTGTCAATACGTGCCTTTCCGCCGCCCTTGTATACCTTGAGGAGTTTTTTCTTCAGTTCTGTGAGCTGTAATTTATTGACGTCCTCATTCTTATTGAAGTTTATGTCCATTATATTAGGGGCTGTTTAATACGTTGCTAAAGTACAAAATCAAGCTGAAAAAAAGGGCTTAAAACGGCAAGCTGTCCAATAAATAGCACTTAGGAGAAATCAGCCATCAGCTGATTCACCTTATGAGCGATGGCATTGTTCTTTGCTTTTTTTTCCAGTTCGGTCGCCTCACAAAAACGCACCTCACAATCGGGTATGGGACAGCGTTCACAGGTGACCCCCACCTCTTTTATGCGTATTGTTGGGTCTTGAAGGAAGGTAATTTTGCTCGCTAAGTGGGTAGAGATTAATAAGCCTAGACTGACACTCCTACCGTGATTTTCTTTGAAGGGGTCGGGCATTGCACTACTAATGACGAGGTATTTTAGCCCGTTTTCAGGATAATCAGAGAGCTGTATGTCTGTGGTGACTTCTCCTTTTTTTAAGTTGTTTAGTATATTGACAGATACCCAACGTCTGCAATAGTGTTCATGGGTTTCGTTGGCAGAGGGGGGTTGTTGTTGGGTGATGTGTAATTCCTTGGTCAGTTTGTAGCGATTTTCTCCTTTTTTCTGCGTAAATCTTAAAAAGAACAGGTTTTTAAAGTGAAATACCTTGGGAAGAATATTGGTCAATCGTTGGTAATACATCTCTGGAGAATCTGTAAAACGACGAATCATATCGTTAAAGGTAGGGGTATCCCATTGCGTTTGTTTAAAAAATGATATCAGTTGTGTTTCTATGGCTTGTTTGGGAATGACAATCGCCCCGGCAAAGTAAGAAGCGAGAAAATTGTTGAGCACCTGGTCAAAGGTTTTGAATTTGATCCAGGAGAAGGTGTAGAGTCTATCATCTAGTTCTAGGTAATTGTATGCGATTTCTTTGGCAAAAATGAATGTTTTTTGAGATTCATCGATGGTATTGCTCAGCAGTAGGGTTTTGGTTTTGGGGATAAAAACAGAGCGAATCTCCTCCAGTCCATCATAGTTTGAAAGTTTGTTGTTCAAGATGGTATAGTCAAATTCTTCCTTCAGAATCTCTTCGAGGTCTGTGGCACAGACCCTTTCTTCTAGGTTTATCTGATAGGCCTTTGCAAAAGCCACGGCTTTTAGTTCAATATCCTCAAAATAATTGTTGTGTGCTTCCTGGTAGGATCGCAGGGCAGCCAAAAAGAAGCTTTCACGGGAAAGATTGTAGTTCTGGGCAATTTCTATCAGGGTACTTACAAAGGCATTGACCTTGGCTGGTGCGTTGGAGATGATATCAATCAGGTCGGTCTCTTTGATGCCGAATAGGTCTAGCGGAATCTCTTTTAAGATTTTGGACTGTAAAATTTTCCCCAAAGGCGCTAGGTTCTTGTCCAGCTTTAGTGATACCAGGTTGTCATAAGGAACCTCCAGCACATTGGCAAGCAGGGCGATTTTATCGGTCTTGGGGTATTTTTTACCCTTTTCAATTTCGTTGAGGTATGATTTTGAAATTTTGGTGAGTTTTGAAAGGCCAAACAAGGATAGGCTCTTCTCCATTCGTATCTGCCTTAATTTTAAACCAAAGATCAATCTGATGTACTCTTCTTCGATATTCATAAAACAAAGGTACATTTTTTAGCGAAAATATAAAAATAGGCGTAAAGTAACAAAAAAGCGAACGTTCGCTTTTTTTGGAGAAAACTTTGTTGTACGTTTGTGAGGAATTAAAAATGGATAGTTATGGAAAATACAAGCATTGTTGCACAACAAAGGTTGTCATACAGTAAAGACGTAAGATCATATTACGGTGATTTGTTAAGTTCAGAAGCCCTTGACTTTCTTGTACAACTGCACGAACGTTTCGATCACAAACGTCAATTGCTCTTAGAACGAAGGGAAAAGCAGCAAGCACTTTTTGATGCTGGTCAGTTTCCCGGGTTTCCAAGAGAGACCGCAGACATCAGGACAAGTGATTGGACCGCGGCGCCACTACCAGCAGATTTGTTGGACAGGCGTGTAGAAATTACAGGCCCCGTTGATCGTAAAATGGTTATCAATGCGTTGAATTCTGGAGCGCGTGTTTTTATGGCTGACTTTGAGGATAGCAATGCCCCTACTTGGGACAATTGTATGCAGGGGCAGCAAAACCTTATTGACGCTGTTGATAAGAGTATATCTTTTACCGCCAAGAACGGTAAACACTACCAGCTCAACGAATCAGTGGCCACCCTGCTCGTAAGGCCCAGGGGGTTACACCTGAATGAAAAACACCTCCTGATTGACGATTGTGAGATGTCCGCTTCATTGGTTGATTTTGGTCTGTACTTCTTTCACAATGTCCACCGTCTCTTGGCAAACAACACAGGCCCCTATTTTTACTTACCCAAGTTAGAGCACTACCTCGAAGCCCGTTGGTGGAATGAAGTATTCGAATTTTCACAGGCTTACCTGGGGATTACTCTGGGGACCATCAAGGCTACGGTATTGATAGAGACCATTACGGCAAGTTTTCAACTGGACGAGATTATCTATGAGCTTCGAGATCATATGGCTGGCCTTAATTGTGGACGTTGGGACTATATTTTTTCCTATATCAAAAAGTTTAGAAATCATAAGGACTTTGTAATTCCCAACCGCGATCAGGTAACCATGGCAACCCCTTTTATGGAGGCCTATTCCTTGCGCGTAATTCAGCGTTGTCACAAAAGGAATGTGCATGCCATTGGAGGGATGGCCGCACAAATTCCCGTGAAGAACAACCAAGAGGCCAATGAACTGGCCTACCGAAAAGTATCTCAAGACAAAAAACGAGAGGTTAAGAATGGACATGATGGTACCTGGGTGGCACACCCTGGACTGGTACCGGTTGCCATGGATATTTTTAATCAGCATATGCCCGAACAGCACCAGATTTCCAATAAGCGGACCGATTTGAATATCACAGCGTCGCAATTGCTTGAAATCCCCGAAGGAACCATTACTGAAGAAGGTATCAGAAAAAACATAAACGTTGGTATTTTGTACCTGGAGTCTTGGCTGTCAGGCAATGGAGCGGCTGCTTTGTACAATCTGATGGAAGATGCGGCCACTGCTGAAATATCAAGGACACAGTTGTGGCAATGGTTGCGACATCAATCGAGTTTAGAGGACGGTCGTAAGCTTGATAGTAATTTGTACCAACAGTTACTGGAAATTGAAATTCAACAGCTTATCAAGCTGCTTGGTGAAGAGCGTTTAAGGTCTGGAAACTTTGAGCGGGCGGTAGACTTGTTCAACGATTTGGTTCTCTCAGAAGATTTTGAGGAATTTCTGACCCTAAAGGCTTACCACCACCTATAAATAAAAAACACCCTAAAACCGCGAAATTAAAGGGTGATTAGTACCTATCAATATAAATTAATTAATAAACAAGTCAAAAGTATGAAAACAGATCAAAGAATACAAGCACTGGTAACCGATTGGACAACAAATCCCCGTTGGAAAGGAATTGAAAGGCCTTATACCGCTGAGCAGGTTCTCAACCTACAGGGGTCTTACCGAATTGAACACTCTATTGCTCGTATGGGAGCGGAAAAATTGTGGAAAAAACTTCACAGCCAGGATTTTGTAGCCGGACTGGGGGCGCTTACGGGCAACCAGGCGGTACAGGAGGTTGAAGCAGGATTGGAAGCTATTTATCTCAGTGGTTGGCAAGTAGCTGCCGATGCCAATCTGGGCGGGGAAATGTATCCTGACCAGTCCCTGTATCCTGCGAATAGTGTACCCTCCGTAGTGAGACGAATCAACCAGGCATTGTTACGCAGAGACCAGATTCAGTGCGTTAATAAAAGTGCCGAGAAAATAGATTATCTGGTACCAATCGTAGCAGATGCGGAAGCAGGTTTTGGAGGTAATCTAAACGCTTTTGAACTTATGAAAGGCATGATTGCTGGTGGGGCAGCAGGGGTTCATTTTGAAGACCAATTGTCTTCTGCTAAGAAATGTGGTCACTTGGGTGGTAAGGTGTTGGTGCCTACACAAGAAGCCATTAATAAGTTGGTTGCTGCTCGTTTGGCAGCAGACGTTTGCGGTGTACCGACGCTGATAGTCGCCCGTACCGATGCTGATGCAGCCAATCTACTCACGAGTGATGTAGATCCTAGAGATCACGCGTTCATCACAGGCGAAAAAAGTTCTGAAGGATTTTTCTACGTCAACAATGGTGTTGAACAAGGTATAGACAGAGGCCTCTCCTATGCGCCTTATGCCGATTTACTTTGGATGGAGACCTCCAATCCAGACCTAGAACAAGCCCGAAGGTTTGCTGAGGGAATCCATGCGAAATACCCCGGTAAAATGTTGGCCTATAATTGTTCTCCGTCCTTTAACTGGGCTGCAAAATTATCGGTAGGTGAAATGGAGACCTTCAGAGAAGAACTGGCTGCTATGGGCTATAAATTTCAGTTTATTACCCTGGCAGGGTTCCATGCCCTCAATACCAGTATGTTTGAGTTGTCAAGGGCCTATAAGGAGAGAGGTATGGCTGGCTACTCCGAATTGCAAGAGCGGGAATTTGCTTTACAAGAAAAAGGTTTTAATGCTGTCAAACACCAGGGTTTTGTGGGGACCACCTACTTTGATGCAATTCAAAATACGGTTACCGGCGGTACTTCTTCAACGGTTGCGATGAAGGATTCTACCGAGGTTGCCCAGTTTTAGGCAATCAATAATTGCCATTGTTTTAAAGAACGCCCTTTTCATAAGGGCGTTTTTTTGTGTATTGTGGTTTAATTTTGCGATATTTGTAGGCTGCTAACTCGTTTTTAACACAACTAACCAAAAGAATGAGTAACATGAATAAAAATAAAGTGTTTTCCTGGGCTACGTTTATTATGATCCTGATGGGCTTATTGTTGATCGCCCTGGGGGCTTTTCGCTACGATGAGGTAGCCGGTTGGGGATTTGCTGCTGTAGGCGTTGGCTTTTTTGCCATTGCCTGGGTCTTTAATGCCTTAAAAGGAAGGGTATAGTTATATACCAACTTTTTATATTCCAAGCTTTTAGAAATTCCAAGAAATATGTCAGACGATAAGAAGGTCATTTTTTCAATGTCCGGGGTCAGTAAGACCTATCAAAGTGCCCAAAAGCCTATACTAAACAATATTTACCTGAGTTTTTTTTACGGAGCCAAAATAGGGATCCTTGGTTTAAATGGTTCTGGAAAGTCTACCCTGTTGAAGATCATCGCCGGCCTGGAGAAAAATTACCAAGGAGACGTGGTATTCTCTCCGGGTTATTCCGTAGGCTATCTTTCTCAGGAGCCTGTGTTGGATGATGAAAAGACCGTGCTTGAAGTGGTAAAAGAAGGGCTGGCCGATACGGTGGCTGTGTTGGATGAATACCACCAGATAAATGACCAGTTCGGATTGGAGGAGGTATATTCCGATCCAGATAAGATGGACAAACTGATGGCCCGCCAGGCCGAGCTGCAGGACATGATTGATGCAGCGAATGCTTGGGAGCTTGACACCAAACTGTCGATTGCTATGGATGCCTTGCGCACCCCGGAGGGCAGTACACCTATTAAGCACCTGTCGGGAGGAGAGCGAAGGAGGGTGGCCCTGTGCCGACTTTTACTGCAAGAACCTGATGTACTCTTGTTGGATGAACCTACCAATCACCTAGATGCCGAATCTGTTCACTGGCTGGAACACCATTTGCAGCAGTATAAAGGGACTATTATAGCAGTAACCCACGATCGTTATTTCCTTGACAATGTGGCTGGTTGGATTCTGGAGTTGGACCGTGGTGAGGGGATTCCCTGGAAAGGAAATTATTCTTCCTGGCTCGACCAGAAATCAAAACGTCTGGCCCAGGAGCAAAAACAAGCTTCCAAACGTCAAAAGACCCTGGAACGTGAGTTGGAGTGGGTTCGGATGGCTCCGAAAGGACGTCATGCCAAATCCAAGGCCCGCCTGTCTAATTACGATAAATTGATCAACCAGGATCAAAAGCAGCTCGATGAAAAACTGGAAATCTATATTCCCAATGGTCCGCGTTTGGGTACCAATGTCATCGAGGCGACTGGTGTTTCAAAGGCCTTTGGAGATAAGCTGTTATACGAGGACCTGGCATTCAAACTTCCACAGGCAGGTATCGTCGGTGTCATTGGTCCTAATGGGGCTGGTAAGACTACTATTTTTAAGATGATTATGGGAGAGGAAACCCCTGATAAGGGGTCTTTTAAGGTAGGGGATACCGCCA
>JASMME010000050.1 GCA_030748365.1 Lutibacter sp. | reverse complement strand
TGCCACGGCCATACTGAGCTCCAGTTTTGCAGCACAATCCAACAACCTTACAGAACTGTGTTTTGAAAACGGCTATCTCAAATTTGAACGCCTGGGAACCGGGCCGGTACACCTACACCTAAACGGAGAGGACCAGCAAATCACCTGCGAACAGGATGCCCGTCTGGGCTACCACCTAGAAGCCCTGCACGTAATGGAATGCCTGGACGCGCAAGGTATTGAAAGCCCCCTGTTATCCAACGCCTTCAGCTTGGACCTGATGGAAATTCTGGATGCCATAAGGGCCGATGCAGGCATCGTGTATCCAGGCCATGATTAGGCAGTTGAATAGCCCTGTTTTAAGAGGCGATTCCAGCCTGGAAATGCTATAAATATTTGGTTATCTTTGCGAACATTATCGCTGTAAGGAAAAACGTAGATGAAACACCTCCGAAACTTTTGCATCATTGCCCATATTGACCATGGAAAAAGCACCCTGGCTGATCGTTTGCTCGACTATACCGGCACGGTCACTGCCCGGGAAAAGCAGGACCAGCTACTCGACAATATGGACCTGGAACGTGAACGTGGCATCACCATTAAGAGCCATGCCATTCAGATGGAATACCAGTACGAGGGACAGGAATATATCCTAAACCTGATTGACACCCCCGGCCATGTGGATTTCTCCTACGAAGTATCCCGCTCTATCGCCGCCTGTGAAGGCGCCTTGTTGATTGTAGATGCCGCACAGAGCATCCAAGCACAGACCATTTCAAATTTGTACCTGGCCCTTGAAAATGACCTGGAAATCATCCCGGTACTCAACAAAATTGACCTGCCGAGTGCCAACCCGGAGGAGGTAACCGACGATATTGTAGACTTACTGGGCTGTAAAGCGGAAGAGGTGATCCACGCGAGTGGAAAAACCGGACTGGGCGTAGACAATATTTTAGAAGCCATTATTAAACGGATTCCGGCTCCTGAAGGAAACGTCGATGAGCCACTGCAAGCCCTGATCTTTGATTCTGTATACAATTCCTACCGGGGCGTTGAAACCTATTTCAGGGTTCTAAACGGCGAGATAAGAAAAGGACAGCGCATCAAATTCATCGCCACAAACAATGAGTATTTTGCCGATGAAGTGGGCACACTCAAACTCAGCCAGGTACCCAAAAAATCGATCAAGGCCGGCGATGTGGGTTACCTGATTACTGGTATCAAGACCGCCAGTGAAATCAAGGTGGGTGATACCATCACCGATGCCGCCCAGCCTACTCAAAAAGCCATCGAGGGTTTTGAAGATGTAAAACCCATGGTCTTTGCTGGTATTTACCCCGTAGACACGGAAGACTATGAGGAACTTCGGAACTCCATGGAAAAATTGCAACTAAACGATGCCTCCCTGGTGTTTGTACCGGAAAGTTCGGCCGCCCTGGGCTTTGGCTTTCGGTGTGGCTTTCTGGGGATGTTACACCTCGAAATTATTCAGGAACGGCTGGAACGGGAATTCGACATGACGGTAATTACCACCGTTCCCAACGTATCCTACCAGGCCTATACCCATAAGAACCCGGAGGAGACCATTTTGGTAAACAACCCTTCTGACCTTCCGGAACCTTCCAAATTAAACCGGGTGGAAGAACCCTTTATCAAGGCCACCATCATCACCAAATCAGACTTTGTAGGCCCGGTTATGAGCTTATGTATCGAAAAGCGTGGGCAGATCACCCACCAGAACTACCTGACCCCCGAACGGGTGGAATTGATTTTTGAGATGCCCCTGGCCGAGATTGTCTTTGATTTTTACGACCGCCTAAAAACTGTTTCAAAAGGCTATGCTTCCTTTGACTATCACCCCATCGGTATGAAAACGTCCAAACTGGTACGGGTCGATATCCTCCTCAATGGACAGTCAGTGGATGCACTCTCTGCCCTGATCCATGCAGACAATGCCTATAACATCGGTAAAAAAATGTGTGAAAAACTGCGACAGTTGATTCCCCGTCAGCAATTCGACATCCCAATTCAGGCAGCCATCGGAGCCAAGATCATTTCAAGAGAAACCGTCAAAGCCCTGCGAAAGGACGTAACGGCAAAATGTTATGGCGGTGATATTTCTCGTAAACGGAAACTCCTTGAAAAACAAAAGAAGGGCAAAAAACGAATGCGCCAAGTTGGCAATGTGGAAATTCCGCAACAGGCCTTTATGGCCGTGCTAAAACTAAATGAATAGCCAGCAGATCTCGCAAACAAAGACCAAACGAAACCCTAACCGGTTTCGTTTGTTGTTATAGGAAAAAGGCGTTCACCGCTTATCCATAAGTATCATTCTCCGTGTAGCCAGGCCTTCTTCTCCAAAAGGGCTTCCTCGGATTCTTCGTGGTCCTCATCGGGCACACAGCAATCCACAGGACAGACAGAGGCACACTGAGGTTCGTCATGAAATCCCTTACATTCGGTACATTTATCCGTTACGATAAAATAAAACTCATCTGAAAGTGCTTCGTTCTCTTCCTCTGCCTCTGCTTCTGAACCACCTGGTAAGGTAATCGTTCCACTCAGCGAAGTATCCTCTGCATAAGACCATTCACTGTCGGGTTCATAAATCGCGTGATTGGGGCATTCTGAGACACAGGCATCACAGTTGATGCATTCATCGGTTATTACAATAGCCATGAGATCTAATATTTATTTATTTATACTACAAATCTATAAAAAAATTAAAGACCTGATTTTAAAGAATGTGACATATGTCATTATCCTCCACAAAAAACAAGGCAAATAATTTAAGGGAGGTTTTATATTAAAAAATTTATATAAATTTGAGACATTCTCAATTACCATTCATTACGACTATGATCGCAACCAAGACCAAAGATTCTCCCAAAGCACTGGAAACCGTTGTTATCCGCTTTGTAGGCGACTCCGGAGATGGCATGCAATTGACAGGAACCCAATTCTCGGGAACCTCCGCCCTTTTTGGCAATGACATTGCTACTTTTCCAAATTACCCTTCAGAAATCAGGGCACCACAGGGTAGTTTGTACGGAGTGTCCGGATTTCAAGTACATATCGGGAGTGTAGAGATCAGTACCCCAGGAGACGACCTGGACCTCTTGGTCGCTATGAATCCTGCAGGGCTCAAAACCAATTTACAGGCCCTTAAACCCGGTCATACCATTATTGTCGATACCGATGCCTTCACCAAAAAAAACCTGGAAAAAGCACAGTACGAGCGCAACCCTCTCGAAGACAATAGCCTGGAGAACTACCGGGTGATCGAAGTAGCGATGACCTCCCTAACCAAAGGAGCACTCAAAGGAGTAGAAGGGCTGGATAACAAGTCCATTACCCGGAGTAAAAATATGTTTGCCCTAGGCATGGTCTACTGGATGTACGACCGGTCTACCGAACATACCATTTCCTTCTTTAACAAGAAGTTCAAAAACAAGCCAGCGATTATTGAAGCCAATACCCGGGTATTGAACGCAGGCTATAACTATGCCAACACCCTGGAATTGATTCCCAATGCTTACAGTATCTCCCCCGCAAAGATGGCGCCCGGCACCTACCGGATCATCATGGGAAATACAGCAACCGCCTGGGGGTTTCTAGCTGCTGCTGAAAAATCTGGGATGGAACTGTTCTTGGGCTCTTACCCCATTACCCCGGCAACCGATATCCTGCACGAATTGGTCAAACACAAACATTTTGGCGTAAAAGCCTTCCAGGCAGAAGACGAAATTGCAGGTATCTCCTCGGCCATCGGTGCTGCTTTTGCCGGCAACCTGGCCATTACCACTACTTCCGGTCCCGGACTTGCCTTAAAAGGAGAAGCCCTTGGGCTGGCTATGATGATCGAATTACCGCTGGTCGTTGTAAACGTACAACGCGGTGGTCCCTCTACAGGACTGCCTACCAAAACGGAACAATCAGACTTGCTACAGGCCTTGTATGGCCGGAATGGGGAAAGCCCCGTAATCGTAATTGCCGCCAGCACCCCTGCAAACTGCTTTGATTTTGCCTATATGGCCGCCAAACTGACCCTAGAGCATATGACCCCTGTGGTACTGCTTACCGACGGTTATATTGCCAACGGATCAGCGCCCTGGAAAATTCAGTCGGTGTCTGAGATGCCTTCCATAGAAAATCGTTTGGTCAAAGAGGCTAGAGAAGGCTGGCATCCCTATGACCGCGATAAAGATACCCTGGCGCGTAACTGGGCCATCCCCGGTATGGAAGGGCTGAGCCACCGGGTCGGCGGATTGGAAAAAGACCGTATCAGCGGAAATGTTTCCTATATGCCTGAAAACCATGAATACATGACCAAAATCAGGGCAGAAAAAATACAACGGGTCCAGCATTATATTCCCGAGTTGACCCCCGAATTTGCCGATAGCGGTGCGCTATTGGTCGTGGGCTGGGGAGGCACCTACGGATCGCTGTACTCTGCCGTAAAGGAATTGCACGATCAGGGCAACCATGAGATCGGTCTGGCCCATTTCAATTATATCAATCCGCTTCCCAAAAACACCGCAGCGGTCTTGGGCAGGTTTAAAAAGATCCTGGTCTGCGAATTGAACAACGGACAATTCGCCAAGGTGCTGAAAATGAACTTTACAAATCTTGACTTGGTACAATTCAACAAAGTACAGGGATTGCCTTTTGGCAACCTGGAACTGACTGAAAAATGTCAACAACTCCTACAATAATCATGGAAACAACTGTAGAAAAAAAATACACCTTTAAAGATTTTGCCAGTGACCAAGAAGTACGCTGGTGCCCTGGTTGCGATGACTATGTTATTTTACGTGCCATGCAAAAAGCACTGCCGGAAATGGGGGTTCGGAAAGAAGATGTCGTGTTTATTTCCGGTATTGGCTGTTCCTCGCGTTTCCCCTACTATATGGATACCTATGGAATGCACAGTATCCACGGCAGGGCCCCCGGTATTGCTTCCGGGGTAAAACTGGCCAATCCAGACCTGAGTGTTTGGGTCATCACCGGAGACGGAGATGCCATGGCCATTGGCGGGAATCATTTTATCCATGCCCTGCGAAGAAATATCGACCTGAATATCATTCTTTTTAACAATGAAATCTACGGACTGACCAAAGGGCAGTTCTCACCGACCTCCCTGGTAGGTCAAAAAACAAAATCGTCGCCCTACGGGAACACACAACCCCCTTTCTCTGCAGGAGAACTGGCCTTGGGTGCCCAGGCGCGTTTCTTTGCCAGGGTCGGCGGTAACAGCCCCAAGGAAATGGCCCAACTGTTTATAGAGGCAGAAGGCTTTAAGGGAACCTCCCTGATAGAAGTTTTGCAAAACTGTGTTATTTTTAACGACGGTTGTTTTAGCCAGTATACCGATAAAAAAATACGGGCTGATCAACAACTCTTTTTAGAGCATGGCAAACCCATGATCTTTGGAAAAGAACGCGACCAGGGCCTCGTATTGAACGGCCTACAATTGGAGGTGGTCACCCTCGGTGAAAACGGGGTGAGTGAAGCAGATATCCTGGTACATGATGCCACAGAAAAAGACCCAACACTGCACCAAATGCTCGTGCGGTTGAAGGCGCCCATCGTTACGGGAATCATTCGGCGCTGTGAAGACCTGACGCTGGAAGAAAGAGATGATGAACTGACAGTAAAAATAAAAGCCAACGCAACGTTTAAACAAACCGACGACCTGTTCTTCGCTGGGGAAACCTACGAAGTACATTGATTGTTAACCAATAACTATTGTTGATATGGGATCCGAAGCCATCATTGTTTTTTTACTTGCAGGAATTGTACTGGTCGCCGGAGCGAACTTCCTATCTAACCTGATCTCACCCAAGTCTGACAACGTACAGAAGCGGGCTCCTTACGAAAGCGGTATGGAAACCATCGGACCCACCTGGGTGCAATTTAAAGTAGGTTATTACCTCTTCGCCATCCTGTTTTTGATCTTTGACGTAGAAGTCGCCTTTTTAATCCCCTGGGCCGTGGTCTTTGAGGAAATCGGCGGGGTGGCTTTTGTCGAAATACTGATTTTTCTATTCATCCTGGGCATCGGCTTGCTGTACGCCTGGAAAAAAGAAGCCTTGCGATGGGATTAACACAGCCTCCCAAAAACTCAAAAGATTTTCCAGGTGAGGTGATTCCTGCTGGAAATGGCGCCAATATTATTGTCAGCTCCCTGGATAAGATCATCAACTGGGGGCGGTCAAATTCGCTTTGGTCTTTGTATTTCGGTACCAGTTGCTGTGCCATTGAGATGATGCAGACAGGGGCTGCCCGGCACGACTATTCCAGGTTTGGTTTTGAAGTAGCCAGGCCTTCCCCCAGACAGGCTGATTTAATCATCATTGCCGGTACCATTGTCAACAAAATGGCTCCGGTACTGCGCAGGCTCTACGACCAAATGGCCGAACCGAAATACGTAATCGCCATGGGGGCTTGTTCTGTTTCTGGCGGCCCTTTCTTTTACAATTCCTATTCGGTGGTAAAAGGGGCTGACCACGTGATTCCCGTAGACGTATACGTACCAGGTTGTCCACCACGTCCGGAAGCCCTGTTAGAAGGGATGCTGATGCTACAGGATAAAATTCGCAAGGAAAGAATGCAAGAAAAAAAGAATCCCATCGATGGGTTTGACGAAGGAAATTAAACCCCTGACCTATGAGCAACGAAGCCTTACAAACACTGATTAACCAGTGGATTCCGGAACTGGAGTTCACCGAGGAAGGCGTGCCCTTCCTGACCGTCACAGTGCCGGCAGCTTCCCTACACCCGCTCATGCACCGACTCAGGAACGACCAGGAAACCTGCTTTGACTACCTGTTTTGTCTGACTGGAGTTGACTGGGGAGATACCCTCGGGGTGGTCTACCACCTAGAATCTACCCAACACCGGCATATACTGGTGGTAAAAGTCGCCACTGAAGACCGAGACAATCCGGTATTCCATACCGTATCCGACATTTGGAAAACGGCCTGTTTCCACGAACGGGAGGCCTTTGATTTCCTGGGCATAACTTTTGATAAGCACCCCAACCTAAAACGACTGTTTTTGACAGAGGATTGGAAAGGGTTTCCACTGCGAAAGGACTATGAAGATAACATAAACATGATTGTTAAATAGTTATGGAAAAGGCAGCGACAACAAAAAACTTTAAATCGGAAGAATACTTTATCAACATGGGGCCGCAACACCCAGCCACCCACGGGGTCCTGCGTTTATTGCTGACCATTGACGGAGAAATCATCAAAAATGTTGCGCCAGACCTGGGCTATATCCATCGGTCTATAGAAAAAATGTGTGAACGAGACAGCTACCAACAGATTGTGCATTTGACCGATCGTATGGACTACCTGTCTTCACACATTAACAACGAGGCGGTTTGCTTGGCTGTTGAGAACGCCTTGCAGCTGGAAGTTCCAGAACGGGTACGCGTGGTTAGGACCATTATTGGTGAATTGACCCGCATTGCTTCCCACTGTCTCTGGTGGGGGGTTATGGGCATGGACCTGGGGGCCTTTACTAGCTATTTTTACGGCTTTAGAGACCGGGAGATGATCAATGATATTTTTGAGGAAACCTGTGGCGCCCGCCTGACCATGAACTACAACATTCCGGGAGGGCTTATGTACGATATTCATCCTAACTTTGTAAAAAGGGTGAAGGATTTTGTGGCTCATTTTAAAACAAAGATTCCCGAATACGACCAACTTCTCACCGGAAATGTGATCTTTCAGAAAAGAACCAAAGGGGTGGGAGTTCTAAGCAAGGAAGCTGCCATTTCTTTTGGCGCTTCTGGCCCGGTGGCCCGTGCCTCGGGTTATTCCTGTGATGTTAGAAAACACCATCCATACAGCGCCCTGTCTAAGGTTGACTTTAAAGAAGCCCTCCTAACAGCTGGGGATACTTTTGCCCGCTACCAGGTACGGATTCAGGAACTCTGGGAATCCCTGTCAATTATTGAACAACTCATTGACCACATTCCGGAAGGCGATTACAAAGTGGCAACCAACGCCGTGATTAAACTGCCCAAGGGAGAATACTATCAAAAGGTGGAAACGGCCCGTGGAGAACTCGGGGTATACATCATCAGTAAGGGCACAAAAAATCCCTACCGGATGAAATTCCGATCTCCTGGTTTTTCCAATTTGTCCCTGTTAAATCACATTGCCGTCGGGGGCAAAATTGGGGACTTGGTGGCTACCATGGCTACCTTAGACCTGGTCATCCCAGACATTGACCGATAAAATAGATTAAGCAGCATGCAGTACCTATTAAGCATTACCAACAACATTCACCACTGGCTCTTTAGCAAGCTGCCGGAAGGGCTCGCTGGTATCACAGAAATGGTTTTAATTGCCCTGGCCTACCTAACCTTCTTTGCCGTTGCTGGCCTGTTTCTGGTACTAGTCGAAAGAAGGGTGGCTGCCTGGTTTC
>JASMME010000004.1 GCA_030748365.1 Lutibacter sp. | reverse complement strand
TAAAAATACGTATAGAATGCAAAGTGGTATTGTGCAAATTTCGCTTTTTTATATGTTAAATTAACTTAACACTCTGTTAATATTATCTAAAAAGACAATTTAGCATATAAAACAGGAGATTATATGGTTTTTTGATTGCTTTTCTGCCCTTAGATTTGCAGCATCATTTATAAACACGAATAAAAGAGTATGAAAAAATTACTACACAAGGGACTACTAATCACCGCCATGTTTATTGGTGTGGTAGGCAAGGCAAACGACAACGAATTGCGTATAACGGTGAATTCCGTTGATTCGAAATTGATCCAGGTTTCGTTTTCGAACAATGATGGCGACCTGGCCTTATTTGTAAAAGACCTATCCGGGCGGGTACTTTACGAAGAAGATTTTAAGGGAACATACTATGCAAAGCAATACAACTGTAGTCGATTGCCTTCGGGGACGTACTATTTTGAAGTGTCAGGAGCTACCAAAATAACGAAAATTCCTTTTGAAGTCAGTGACAGCAATGTGCTATTCAACCATTTAGCCAACACCGTGTATTATAAGCCAACGGTCCGTGTTAAGGATCGTTTTGTTTACGTAGATAAGCTTTCCCTGAACAACCAGCCCATGTCTCTTAGCCTTTTTGGCGGAGAAGAACAGCCCTTATACAGTGAGCTACTCCAGGGAAGTATTTACCAAAGAAGGGTGTTGGACCTTTCCCGGCAACCAGCCGGTCAATATACCCTGGTGCTCGAGTCTGAAGGCCAACAATTTGTCAGGGACGTAAACATCCCATGATCTTTCTTTTCACCATTTAAGAAAAAAATGAGGCTTATAAAGCCTCATTTTTTGTTTTTTCGGTAGGTAACAAAGCTGTAGTCATAGGGATTCTTTAGGTCTGCTTTGTGATCTTCCCTGTTTAGCTCCTGCCATAGCTCAGGGTCGATGGCTGGGAAAAAAGCATCTGCCTCAAAGTCTGCGTGTATAAGGGTGAGGTCGAGTTCATCGGCGAATGCAAGGGCCTGTCTGTAGATCTCAGCCCCTCCCAGAATATAAGGGTTGTCATCTTTGCCAGCTGCTTCCAGGGCGGCCTCCAATGAGTGAACCACCAAACAGCCTTTGGCAGTATAGGCCTTGTTTCGACTGATAACGATATTGGTTCTGTTGGGTAGGGGTTTTCCGAGTGATTCATAGGTCTTTCTTCCCATAATCACATGGTGTCCGCCCGTAACCTGTTTAAATCGTTTTAGGTCGGCTGGCAGGTGACAGAGCAGTTTGTTGTCTTTGCCCAGGGCACGGTTGCGGGCAATGGCGGCAATTAGGCTAATCATTTTCTTGAGGCGGGTTTAAAATTTATACGGATACGCGTCCTTTGATATGAGGATATGGTTCGTAACCGATCAGCTCAAAATCTTCATAAACAAAGTCGAAGATATTCCTAACCCCTGGATTGATAACCATGGTTGGCAGGGGTCTTGGGCTTCTTGACAATTGCAGTTCGATCTGTTCTAAGTGGTTGTTATAGATATGGGCATCTCCAAAAGTATGGATAAAATCACCTGCTTCCAATTGACAAACTTGCGCGATCATCATGGTCAGCAGGGCATAGGAGGCTATATTAAAGGGCACTCCCAAAAAAATATCTGCGCTGCGTTGGTATAGCTGGCAGGACAAGCGGCCATTGCTCACATAAAATTGAAAAAAAGCGTGGCAGGGTGGCAAAGCAGCCTTTCCCAGCGCTACATTTTCTGAAAATGACTTACGGGCATCTGGCAGTACCCCTGGATTCCAGGCAGAAACCAGCATTCTTCTGCTGTCTGGATTGGTCTTGATGGTGTTGATTACTTCAGTGATTTGATCAATTTGTTCACTGTTCCAGTTTCGCCATTGGTGGCCGTAAACAGGTCCCAGGTCATCGTTCTCATCTGCCCAGGCATCCCAGATTTTTACCTGGTGTTTTTTTAGATAGGCAATATTGGTGTCTCCCTGTAAGAACCAAAGTAGTTCGTGAATGATCGATTTCAGGTGTAATTTCTTGGTGGTTACCATTGGAAAACCCTCGCTCAGATCAAAGCGCATCTGGTAACCGAAGACGCTTCGGGTACCTGTTCCTGTTCGGTCCTCTTTAAGAACCCCCTGGTCTCTTACATGTTTTATGAGGTCAAGATATTGTTTCATCGTAAATGCTATTTGAATAAGGCCAACCACGACAGATACCTCTGGGTATCCGACAACTGCCTACAATCCGTTTATCCGATAATCATCCCGGCAATGGTCGCTGAGAGTAAGGAAGCAATGGAGCCTCCAATCAAGGCTTTTACGCCAAACTCAGACAGGGTTTTACGTTGTCCAGGTGCCAGGGAACCAATGCCTCCAATTTGGATGCCGATAGAAGCGACATTGGCAAAGCCACAAAGCATATAGGTGGCCATGATTACTGATTTGTTATAGGTAAAATGCAAACTGTTTGCCATGTTTTTTAGTTCAGCCAACTGGATATAACCAACAAACTCACTTGCCGCCAGTTTGATTCCCAGTAATTGTCCCATAAGCATGACGTCTTCTTTGGCCACTCCAATCAACCACATCAGCGGTGCGAATACGGTTCCCAGGATGGCTTCCAACGATAAGGAATCATAAGCGGAATTGGCGGCAATCCAGTTATTGAGATTTGTCAACCCACCAACCCATCCCAGGATCCCATTTAGCATGGCAATCATGGCAACGAAGACCAGCAACATGGCTGCTACATTTGCGGCTAGTTTTAAGCCTTCGGTGGTACCGTTTGAAATGGCGTCCAGTATATTTGAACCGATTGCGTCCTCTGAGATGCTCAGGTCTGTTTGGATTTTTTCCGTTTGCGGGTAGAGTATTTTCGAGATGACAATGGCGCCAGGAGCTGCCATCACTGAGGCAGCCAACAAATGTTTGGCGAATACCAGTCTGAGTGCTTCGTCATCCCCGCCTAGAAATCCGATATAGGCCGCCAGGACCCCACCGGCTACGGTGGCCATACCGCCGATCATCACCAGTAATATCTCTGAACGGTTCATACGTTCTAGGTAGGCTTTGATCATGAGGGGCGCTTCGGTTTGCCCTAGGAAGATGTTCCCGGCCACCGACAAGCTTTCTGCCCCGGAGATTCTTAAGAATTTGGTAAGCATCCAGGCAAGCCCCTTAACGATTACCTGTATAATACCCAGGTAGAACAGCAAAGAGGTCAGGGCCGCAAAGAAAATGATGGTTGGTAATATTTGGAATACAAAAATATAGCCATACGAACTGGTATTCATCAGGTTTCCAAAAAGGAACTCGCTTCCAGCAGCAGTATAGTCTAGGATGTTGGTGAATATACCCCCGACAAATTCAAACATACTTTTGATAAAAGGCACCTTTAGTACCCCAATGGCAATTAACAACTGAGCGCTCAAACCCACGCCGACTGTTTTCCAGTTAATGGCTTTTCGATGGCTGCTAAACACATAGGCCAACAAGAGCAACGAAATCATACCCAATACCCCTCTCCAGAGGCTGTGAAAGGAAAACCCCTCACTGGCAATTAACACCTCTTCTACGGTTTCTTGTGCGTTGCTAAGGAAAGTTATAAAAAAAAGGAAGGTACTTAGGATTGTTTTTTTGCTCATGTTTGGCTGCGTTTGTTTAGTTCGTCTCTTATCCTGGCAGCCAATTCATAATCTTCGTTTTGGACGGCCTTTTTTAACTTTTCATGCAATTCATTTTTGCTGTCTTTGGCAAAGGTCGATTCTTTGACAGGTTGGCTTTTACCAATGAACTCTTCGATGTCAACAGGGCCATGGTCGTTTTCTTCCAGATCTTCCTCAGCAACGTTCAGGTAAATACCTGCTTTTTCCAAAATATTCTCGTAGGTAAAGATAGGAGCGTTAAACCTGGTGGCCAGGGCAATGGCGTCAGAAGTTCTGGTATCAATGATTTCTTCAATCTCATCCCGTTCGCAGATTAAACTTGAGTAGAACACGCCATCTACCAGTTTGTGTATGATAATTTGTTTGATGACAATGTGAAACCGGTCGGCAAAACTCTTAAAAAGATCGTGTGTGAGGGGCCTGGGTGGTTTGATTTCCTTTTCCAGGGCAATGGCTATGGCCTGTGCTTCAAAAGCACCGATAACGATGGGGAGGGTTCTGTCGCCATCTACCTCTTTCAACACCAAGGCATAGGCCCCGCTTTGGGTCTGGCTGTAAGAGATTCCCTTGATGTCAAGTCGCACTAAACTCATAAGGTAAAATTACAGAAAAAGGTTGTCTAATCAAAGGAGCATCGTCCAATAGTTAGACAACCTTTTTACAAGGAGTGCAATTTAGTGAAATTAGGCGTTGTTACGCTTAAAATCTTGTAACTTTTCTATCAATTGTGGGACCACTTCAAAAGCGTCACCCACAACCCCGTAATCGGCTGCCTTGAAAAAAGGTGCTTCCGGGTCTGTATTGATTACTACTTTTACTTTAGAGGAGTTAATCCCCGCCAGGTGTTGGATGGCTCCTGAGATTCCTACGGCAATGTACAGGTTAGAGGCTACCGGTTTCCCAGTCTGCCCTACGTGTTCACTGTGTGGTCTCCACCCGAGATCGGATACGGGTTTGGAACAAGCAGTGGCTGCTCCGAGCACCCCGGCAAGTTCTTCGATCATCCCCCAGTTTTCAGGTCCTTTAAGTCCCCTTCCTCCGGATACGACGATGTCGGCATCCGCAATGGTTACCGTTCCTGAGCTCTGTTCAACCGATACAGAACGCACCCCACTTTCAGCGATGGAAGGACTGAATGCTTCGGTGCTACCAGCTACCGGAGCTTCGACAATTCCAAAAGAATTCTTCGCCAGTCCAAGCACCTTAACCGGGCTGTTTATTACGGTGTTGTTGAAGGCTTTGTTGGAAAAAGCTTTTCGCTGAACGGTAAAGGGCTCGACACTTTGCGGTAAGGCGACCACATTGCTCGCGTATCCCGCATTCAGGCCAGCGGCTACCACAGGCGCTAAGTACAAGCCATTTGCACTGCTGTCAATCAACACCACGGAGGCATTTTCTTTGGAGACTGCTTGTTGAATGATGTCGGCATAGATGCTTGCGTTGAACACCGTTAATCCGTCATTACTTAGGCTCAGCACTTTCGAAGCACCGTAGTTATATAATTGTTCAGGTTCCTGGACGTTTATCGTAAGCGCCACCAGGTCAGTATTCAATTGTTCCGCTACTTTTTTACCGTAAGACGTCAGTTCAAAAGCGGTTTTTTTAAAGGTTCCTTCCGATGATTCGGCTACTACTAAAACAGACATAGTTGCTATTTTTTTAGGTTTTAATGATTAAATTACTTTGGCTTCTTGGTGTAGGAGATCAACCAATGTGTCGAGTTGATCTGCGTCTACTATTTTACAGGCCGATTTTGGGGCGGGCTTTTCAAAGGAAGCACTGGCTGTTGCCTGCTCGTCGTTTACAGAGGCAATCACATTCAACGGTTTTTTACGGGCCATCATAATGCCACGCATGTTTGGAATGCGTAGGTCCTTTTCTTCTACAATCCCTTTCTGCCCGGCAACGACCAAGGGCAGGCTGGTAGCCAATATTTCTTTACCGCCGTCAATTTCTCTGGATGCGGTGGCGGTATCTCCCTCAATATCAAGGCCGATACAGGCGTTGACAAAATTGTATCCCAAAAGGGTGGCCAGCATTCCTGGAACCATTCCCCCATTGTAGTCGATGGATTCTTTCCCAGCCAAAACCAGGTCGTAGCCTCCTTGTTTGACGAGTGCTGCCAATTCTTTGGCAACGGCCAGTCCGTCGGTAGGTACTGTATCGATCCTGACAGCATCATCAGCACCGATGGCCAAGGCCTTTCTCAAGGTAGCTTCTGAGGAAGTATCCCCCACATTTACAACAGTTACAGACGCCCCTTGTTTTTCTTTGAGCCACATGGCCCTAGTGAGGACAAATTCATCATAAGGATTGATTACAAACTGCACTCCATTGGTGTCGAACCGGCTGTCATTGTCAACAAAATTGATCTTGGAAGTAGTATCTGGTACGTGACTGATACAAACTAATATCTTCATGGTGGTTTTATTTAAATATTTTGTAAAGTTAACGATGTACTATAAAAATGATGCCACGAATATAAATCATTTTTTTGAAATACTATGCATGCATAATAAAAAAAGATGCTTTTTAATGACGCTTAGAAAGGATTAGACGGTGGAATTCTGTATTTTTGCATTTCGAAAAAACCGGAGAAATGAAGACAATACAATTTAGGGAAGCCATTTGTGAAGCGATGACAGAAGAAATGCGCAAGGATGAAACTGTTTATCTGATTGGAGAAGAAGTGGCCGAGTACAACGGCGCTTATAAAGCCTCAAAGGGTATGCTCGATGAATTCGGTTCTAAACGGGTCATTGACGCCCCCATTGCCGAATTGGGTTTTGCGGGTATTTCAGTGGGCGCTGCCATGAACGGAAATCGGCCGATTGTAGAGTTTATGACCTTTAATTTTTCCCTGGTTGGTATCGATCAGATTATCAACAATGCTGCAAAAATCAGACAAATGTCTGGTGGGCAGCTTCACTGTCCCATCGTTTTTAGGGGGCCTACAGGTTCTGCAGGCCAATTGGGTGCCACCCATTCTCAATCCTTTGAGAACTGGTATGCCAATACGCCCGGTCTTAAGGTAATTGTACCTTCCAATCCCTATGATGCCAAAGGGCTCTTAAAGGCTGCTATCCGAGACGATGATCCGGTTATCTTTATGGAATCGGAACAAATGTATGCCGACAAAGGGGAGGTGCCCGAAGGCGAATATATCGTTCCTATTGGAGTGGCAGACATCAAAAGAGAAGGTACAGATGTTACTGTGGTATCGTTTGGCAAGATTATCAAGGAAGCCTATAAGGCAGCCGATATCCTCGAAAAAGAGGGTATCTCAGCAGAAGTGATTGACCTGCGAACCATTCGACCCATGGATGTTGATACCATCTTTACTTCTGTAAAAAAAACCAATCGACTCGTTATACTCGAAGAGGCCTGGCCTTTTGCAAGTGTTTCTTCAGAAATCACTTTCCAGGTACAGGAAAACGTGTTCGATCATTTGGATGCGCCCATCAAAAGGATTACAACAGCAGATACGCCCGCGCCTTTTTCTGCCGTCTTGTTAGAAGAGTGGATGCCCAATGCCAATGATGTGGTCAAAGCGGTCAAAGAAGTGTTGTACGTTTCCTAAGGTTTCCTACTCACAAGCGTTCCAGAGTGGATCGTCAGGCACAGGTGCTGAGAGGGCCATCTTTTCCTTTTTTACCGGATGAGTAAATTCGATAAAACGCGCGTGCAAGTGTATGCCCCCATTTTTGTTGGGGCGGTCAAAACCGTATTTCAGGTCCCCTTTTATAGGACTCCCCATGGCGGCCAACTGACAGCGTATCTGATGGTGCCGGCCAGTCTCCAGGTCTATCTCTAGCAGGTGATAGCGTTCTAAGGATTTTATTAGCGTATAGTGAAGTACCGCTTTTTTACTACCCTCAATGGCTGTGCCATACCGGCTTGATTTGTTGTTCCGGGGATTTTTCTTCAGATAGCCCACAAGGGTGTCGGCTCTTTTTTCAGGTGCCTGTTTGACCAAGGCCCAATAGGTTTTTTTGACCACTTGATCACGCAGCATTTTATTGAACCGTTCCAGCGCTTTGGAGGTTCTGGCAAAGACCACGATGCCTGATGTCGGTCTGTCCAGTCGGTGTACCACACCCAGGAATACCTGACCGGGTTTGTGGTATTTTTCTTTGAGATAGGCTTTGACCACTTCACTGAGCGGTTGGTCTCCGGTACGGTCTCCTTGTACAATATCTCCCACTTGCTTATTGACAACAATCAGGTGATTGTCCTCGTACAGCACATGTAGGTTGTCTTTGTCAGAGGCCATGGTTATGCAGGGTTCATCAGGTCGTGGTTCAATTGGTCTATATAGGCCAATAATTCCTGTCTACCCGCTTTCTTAGTGGCAGAACTTACAAAAAAAGGAGGCATACTTTCCCAGGAAGTGTCGGTCATCTTCTGGTTGTATTCGTCTAAATTTCTGTTCAGTTGGGCAGTGTTGAGTTTGTCGGACTTTGTGAAAACCATGCAAAAAGGCAGGTTGTTCTCTCCCAGGAAAGACATGAATTCCAGGTCAATTTGTTGGGGAGGTATTCGTATGTCTAACAATACAAAGGTACAAACGAGTTGTCTGCGTTTCATAAAGTACTCCCGGATAAATTGTTGAAAACTGGCCCGTTTTGATTTTGACACCTTTGCATAACCGTATCCCGGCAAGTCGACCAAAAACCATTGCTCGTTGATCCTAAAATGATTGATTAGTTGGGTCTTTCCGGGTTTTCCAGAAGTTTTGGCCAATTGTTTCCTGTCTGTCAGCATGTTAATCAGGGAAGATTTGCCGACATTGGAACGTCCGATAAAAGCGTACTCAGGCAGGGGCTCTTTCGGGCATTTCAACACATTGGTGTTGCTGATTACAAAATCAGCACGTTTGATGTTCATGGCCTATAGGTTTCTTTCTTTCAGCCAGTTTTCTACAATTTGATTGAAGCTGTCCGGGTGTTCCATCATCGGTACATGTCCGCACTGGTCTACCCAGTACAGGTCAGCGTCCGGCAGCAGTTTTGCAAAATCCTCGGCCACATCGGGCGGGGTCACATGGTCGTTTTTTCCCCAAACGATGCAAGTGGGTACTGTCATTTTAGGCAGGTCCTTGGCCATGTTATGACGGATGGCGCTTTTGGCAATGGCCAGGGTTCTTATTACCTTGTTACGGTCGTTTACGGCGGCGAAAATTTCATCTACCATCTCCTTGGTAGCTACCTTTGGATCGAAAAATACTTGTTCAGTCTTTGTTCTGATATAGTCGTAATCACCTCGTTTTGGATAGCTATCTCCCATAGACTTCTCGTACAAACCGGAACTTCCTGTAAGGATCATTCCGTTGACATTTTCCAGGTTCATCTTTGTGAAATAGAGGGCGATATGACCACCAAGGGAATTTCCTAGCAACAGGGTTTTCTCAATATTCTTAAAGGCCATGAACTCTTTTAAGAACTTGGCCAGGTTTTTTACATTGGTCTTAAGCAGTGGTAGCTCATAGATAGGTAGCTCGGGAATGATGACCCGATAGCCTCTTTCAGAAAAATAGGTCAGCACACCTCCAAAATTACTCAGGGCCCCCATCAGGCCGTGCAGGGCAATAATGGTGGGTCCTTCTCCTTTTTCAAGGTAGCAATAGTCTCCTTCTCGGATTAAATAGTTGGTCATTAAAAGCTGATTTTAACAGTAGACAAAGGTAGGTTTTTTTTCTATAACAGTGTGGTATTGTGTGAGAGAATCACATACATCGATAAAGAACTGTTCCTCAAAAATATACGTTCGTTGATGCAGGGTGGAAAAAGTTATCAACAAAGTGGGAGATTGTGGGATATTGTGGGGTTTTTTTATTAATTTTGAAAGAATATTTGTCTACGATGATCAACCTGACGGGTACATATGAATGCAAGGCCGATGCCAAGGGGCGGGTTGCACTCGCCGCTTCGCTGAAGAAGCAGTTGGCGCCGGTAATGCAAGCAGGTTTTGTGTTAAAACGGTCTGTTTTTCAGCCCTGTATAGAGGTGTACCCAATGACGGAGTGGCAGAAAATGATGGAAAAGGTGAACCGGTTGAACCGGTTTGTTAAAAAGCACAATGATTTTATTCGGCGGTTTACTGCAGGGGTCAAAATTGTGGAATCGGATGCTGCTGACAGGATTCTTATTCCCAAGGACTTATGCTTGTTTGCCGGGATAGAAAAGGATGTGGTCATGTGTTCCGTCGTGAATATTATTGAGATTTGGGACAAAGGCAGGTATGAGAAAGCCATTGATGAGGCTACCCTCGACTTTGCGACACTGGCAGAAGAAGTAATGGGCACACAATCTGAAGACGATGGACTATCATGAACCGGTATTGCTTTCGCATAGTGTAGATGGCCTGGCGATCAATCCCTCCGGCACCTATGTAGACGTCACCTTTGGCGGCGGCGGTCACTCCAGGGCCATTTTAGAAAGACTCAACAGCACGGGGCGTTTGTATGCCTTTGATCAGGACCCCGATGCACAGCAAAACATAATTGACGATGAGCGTTGTACGCTGATTCCTCAAAATTTCAGGTTTATCAATCGGTATTTGCGGTTTTACGGTGTGCGAAAAGTAGACGGTATCCTGGCTGATCTGGGGGTGTCATCTCACCAGTTTGACGAAGCAAGCCGCGGTTTTTCTACCCGTTTTGATGCCGATCTCGATATGCGTATGAATCAGTCCGGCAGCCTTACAGCCTATCAGGTAATCAACGGCTACGATGAAGAAGCCCTGGCCGAAGTGCTTTTTCGTTATGGGGAATTGAGGAATGCACGGACCCTTGCAGCAAAGATTGTGGGCGCCCGCTCTTCCAAAGCCATTAAAACCAGCTTTGACTTAAAAAAACTACTGGAAGGGCTTATACCCAAATCAAAAGAACACAAGGTGTTGGCCCAGTTATTTCAGGGTATTCGGATCGAAGTAAACCAGGAGATTGCGGTTTTAAAAGAATTCTTGCAGCAAGTGCCTGCACTACTGAACCCGGCAGGCAGGTTGGTAGTCATTTCTTACCACTCTCTGGAAGACAGGCTGGTCAAGCGTTTTATCAGAAGTGGCTTGTTTGAAGGAGAGCCAGAAAAAGATGTTTTCGGCCATGTATCCGTCCCACTGAAAAAAGTTGGCAAGCTGATTGTTCCAGATGCCAAAGAGATTGAAAGAAACAACCGGGCGCGCAGTGCAAAATTAAGAATCGCCAGCCTATGTCCTTGATAAAAAACAAATTATACGGATTGTTGAAGGGTAGTTTTCTGGTCAGCGAAGACGCCTTTAGGAACTGGCGTTTTATCATTTTCGTGGTCGTTTGGCTCTTGGTTGTCATTACCAGTTCGCACAAGGTCGATGAGAAGGTAATGCACATTGCAGCCCTACAGGCCGAAATCAAAGAACTGAGAGCGGCTTTTGTGGATACCCGTGCAGTCTCTGTCAAGATGAGGTTGGAATCAACCGTTAAGAACAGCGTAGAGGTATTGGGGTTGAAGCCAGCTAAAACGCCCCCACAAATTATACACATAGTCAACCAACACGAACGACATTGACCCTTGTAAAGAAGCACATATTGAACAGGTTGTATTACCTTTTTGTCCTGACAAGTCTTTTGTTAGTAGCTGTCTTGGTCCGTCTTGTTGACATCCAGTTTTCAGAGGGGGATACCTACCGCAGTTTGTCGGAACAACTTACCCTTAGAAATGACACCATCTTTGCCAACAGGGGCAATATCTTTTCTGCTGATGGTAGTTTGCTGGCCACTTCCATTGCTCAGTACGAGATCCGTATGGATGCTTTTACCGTGGCTCCTGAACTATTTCAGGAACAACTCAGGCCCCTGTCAGTTGAACTTTCCGCTATGTTGGGCAACACGCCCGCTTACTGGGAAACAAAGATCAGGCGTGCGCGGAAAAATAAGAACCGTTACTTGCTCATCGCCAAAAAGATCGGTCACAATGATTACGTGAAGATGAAGCAATTCCCCATCTTTAAGCGGGGTATGTACAGGGGTGGTTTTATTGCCGAACAGTCCACTGAACGTGCCCACCCCTTGGGAAAAGTAGCCGAACGCACCATCGGCTATGACAACGAAAAAGGCAGCCCGGGCATTGAAGGCGCCTATAAACATATTTTGAGAGGGAAATACGGCTGGCGTATGAAACAGAAAATGGCGAAGAACCAGTGGAAACCAATCAATGACAGCAATGAAAAAGAACCCCAAGACGGCAAGGATGTCATTACAACAATCGATATCAATATACAAGACATTGCCCATCATTCCCTCCTGCGACAACTAGAATACTACCAAGCAGACCACGGATGTGTGGTTGTTATGGAAACCCGTACAGGGGAGATTAAGGCGATTGCCAACCTGGGGCGTACACCCAAAGGCAAATACTATGAAAAAAGAAATTATGCCGTTTATGAATCCCAGGAGCCCGGATCGGCTTTTAAGCTGATGTCGCTGGTAGCAGCGCTGGAAGCCAGGGTGATAGACACGGGTACCATGGTAGATACCGGGGAGGGTAGGTACCGGATGTATGGCAGGTATATACACGATGCCAAACGCGGTGGCTATGGGGAAATTTCTGCAGCCCGTGCCCTGGAACTTTCCTCCAATATTGGATTTGCCCGTCTGATTGATAGCCATTTTAGCAAAGACCCCCAACAATTTATCGCTTTGTTGAAAAAGATGCATATAGACAAAAAAATAGGCCTGCCCATTCTGGGAGAGGGAAGTCCTGAACTGCCAGCGCCAGGCGATCGAAAATGGAGTAAGAACGCCTTGCCTTCTATGGCCTATGGATACAACCTGCGAATGACCCCCTTACAAACACTGGTCTTTTACAATGCCATTGCCAATGGCGGCACCATGGTAAAACCCCGCTTTGTAAAGGCTATCAAGTTCAGGAATAAAACCCTTGAAACCTTTGAGCGAGCGGTGATAGATACCCTGATCTGCTCAACGGAAACCATTCAGAAGGTACAAGAAGTATTACAAAACGTTGTGGTCAGGGGCACCGCCAAAAAATTGTATTCCAGCGATTTCTCCATGGCCGGGAAGACGGGTACGGCCAGGACCGAATACTGGCTACCAGACTGGGATAAAAACCGGCGCTATGTATCCTCGTTTACCGGGTATTTTCCCGCTGAGAATCCGCAGTACTCCTGTGTGGTGGTAATTCACAAACCCCAGGTGCAGAAAGGCTACTATGGCGCAGATGTGTCGGGGCCGGTTTTTAAGGACATCGCCCAAAAGATTTATACCGCCCGTCGCACCATTCATAAAGTGGTAGCTGACCCTGGGCTGTTTGAACCAGTACAGGCACAGTACGAGGCCTACAATGATTTTATTACAGACCCTATCGCTGCGGTCCCGAACCTTCGCGGTATGCCGCTGATGGATGCCATTCCTTTGTTGGAAAATGCAGGATTAAAGGTGCGTTATAAGGGGCAGGGTAAGGTAGTTCGTCAGTCCATTTCAGCCGGAGACAAAATAGTAGCAGGAAGCATTATTCATTTAACACTGGGATAGTTGAAACAGTTAAAAGACATTATACACGGCGTAGCCATCAAAGACCTCCGCGGACCAGAGGATCGGTTTATTTCGTCCCTTGAACTCGATTCCAGAAAGATACGCAAGGGTCAGCTGTTTGTCGCTCAGAAAGGGTGGAAGCTCGACGGGCACCGTTTTATTGACCTGGCCATTACTGCCGGGGCGGTTGCGGTACTTTGCGAAAACCTACCAGATTCCTTGCACGAGGAGGTTACTTACCTCCAGGTGGAAGAGGTTTCGACTGCATTGGCCTGTATGGCCGCCAACTATTTTGACCGCCCTTCTGAAAAACTCACCTTGGTCGGTATTACCGGGACCAATGGAAAAACAACCATCGCCACCCTACTGTACCGCCTGTTTAGCCAGGCCGGTTTTCAGGCCGGTTTATTGTCTACTGTCCAGGTTATGGTTGGTAAGGAACAATACCCAGCTACCCATACCACCCCTGATGCCATAGCGATCAATCGTTATTTAAATGACATGGTTACCGCTGGTGTGAGTCACTGTTTTATGGAAGTAAGTTCCCATGGGATCGCCCAGCAAAGAACCAGAGGGCTGGCCTTTAACGGGGGGGTATTTACCAACCTGACCCATGATCACCTAGATTATCACCAGAGTTTTAAAGCCTATAGGGATGTTAAAAAATCCTTTTTTGATTTCCTGCCCGCCACCGCTTTTGCCCTGGTAAATGTAGATGATAAGAATGGGTCTTTTATGGTACAGAACACCAAGGCTACTACCCATACCTATGCCCTGAAAACCATGGCCGATATGAAGGCAAGGATACTGGAAAACCGTTTTTCTGGCTTGTTGCTAAACATCAACGGACAGGAACTGTGGTCTACATTGACAGGCCGTTTTAATGCCTATAACCTGTTGGCTGTTTATGGGGTGTCTACCTTGCTGGGTTTCTCATCTGAAGAATTGCTTCCGCAGCTCAGTACACTGGAGAGTGTTTCCGGACGCTTTCAGTGTGCTGTTTCCGATGGGGGTATCACAGCCATTGTCGATTATGCACATACCCCTGATGCCCTAAAAAATGTATTGGAAACCATCAACGATATCCGAAGTGGTCACGAACAGTTGATTACTGTGGTGGGTTGTGGCGGAGACAGGGACACCACAAAACGACCGGTAATGGGGCGCATTGCTGCTCAACTGAGTACCCAGGTCATTTTTACCTCCGACAATCCGCGAACAGAAGACCCGATACAAATTATTGACGACATCGTTTCAGGTGTTGACCCGCAACAAATTGGAAAAACCCTATCGATCACCGACCGTGAGCAGGCCCTGAAGACCGCCACCAAACTGGCTGTCAAAGGCGACATCATCCTAATCGCAGGGAAAGGACATGAAACCTATCAGGAGGTCAACGGGGAACGCCACTATTTCAACGATTATCAAAAGATCAATGAGCTCCTAACTTTTACAGAAAAATCATAAGATGTTATACTACCTGTTTGAATACCTAGAAAATCAATACCAGCTGACTGGTGCCAGTCTGTTTCAGTACATTTCCTTCCGTTCAGCCATGGCCTTTATAATCTCTTTGTTGTTTTCTACCATTTACGGAAAACGAATTATCAGATACCTGCAAAAGAAGCAGGTGGGTGAGTCGGTAAGAGACCTCGGTCTGGATGGCCAGATCGAAAAAGCAGGGACCCCTACCATGGGCGGTATCATCATCATATTGACCACCCTGATTCCGGTATTGTTATTCACCAGGCTAGACAATGTATACATCATATTGCTGTTGGTAACCACCCTTTGGATGGGGCTTATTGGATTTATCGACGATTATATCAAGATATTTAAAAAGGACAAGGAAGGACTCAAGGGTCGGTTTAAGGTGATGGGCCAGGTTGGCTTGGGGGTCTTTGTGGGCGTCATGCTTTATTTTCATCCAGGGGTCACCATCAAGGAAAAACTTCCAGCCGGTGAAACCCTGACCACGCAAACGGTCAGTGCCGTTCAGTTTTCTACAGCACATAAATCCACCAAAACGACCATCCCATTTTTTAAGAACAACGAACTCGAATACGCCGCTCTTTTTAAATGGATGGGAGACAACTACCAGCAGTATGCCTGGTTGGTGTTTATTCCCATCGTTATTTTTATTGTGACCGCCGTGTCGAATGGCGCCAACCTAACCGACGGTATCGATGGCCTGGCGGCAGGATCTTCCGCTATTATTGCCCTCACCCTGGGGCTTTTTGCCTGGGTTTCCGGAAACATCATTTTTGCTGATTACCTCGATGTGATGTACATACCGAATTCAGGTGAGATGACCATTTTTATAGCTGCTTTTGTAGGTGCACTGATAGGGTTCTTGTGGTACAATACCTACCCGGCACAAATCTTTATGGGAGATACGGGCAGCCTGACCATCGGAGGAATCATTGCTGTATTGGCCATTGCTGTGAGAAAAGAGTTGTTGATACCCATATTGGCAGGTGTCTTTTTTGTGGAAACACTCTCAGTCATATTACAGGTCTCTTTTTTCAAATTTACCAAGAAGAAATACGGTCAGGGAAGGCGGATTTTTAAAATGGCCCCTTTGCACCATCACTATCAAAAATCAGGATACCACGAAAGTAAGATTGTTACCAGGTTCTGGATCATCGGAATCCTGTTGGCGGTGTTTACCATCGTCACCTTAAAATTACGATAAATAGCGAACTGTTGACATTGAAAGGATGTTCAGGCAGTACAGGATATAAATAATAACCCTATATGAATAAGTTGGTCGTACTTGGCGCAGGAGAAAGCGGTGTTGGCACCGCTGTACTGGCTCAGCAACAAGGCTACGAGGTCTTTGTCTCAGACCGCGGAGTCATTGCCGACCGCTATAAGAAAGTACTGGTACAACACCAACTTCCTTATGAAGAAGGGCTACACAGCATTCCCAAGATTTCGAAGGCAGACTTGGTGGTAAAAAGTCCCGGAATTCCAGATGAAGTGCCGGTCGTACAGTATTTGTTGAGCAGACAGATTCCGGTGGTCTCAGAAATTGAGTTTGCGGCTGGCTTTAGCAGCGCTGTCATGGTAGGAATTACCGGTTCCAATGGAAAGACCACCACCACAGCCTTGTTGTATCACCTACTGAAAAGAGGGGGTATTTGTGCGGGGATGGGGGGAAATATAGGAGACAGTTTTGCCGGGCAAGTGGCCAGCAGTCATTTTGATGTTCACGTACTTGAACTGAGTAGTTTTCAACTGGATGGCATTGACAAATTTGCCCCGCATATAGCCATCATCACCAATATTACACCCGATCACCTCGACAGGTATGACTATGACTTTGATAAGTATACCGAGGCAAAATTCAGGATCACAAAAAATCAAACGGAAAGCGATTTTTTGATTTATGATCACGATGACCCGGTCATCAGAAAATGGCTTTCCGATCATAAGGTAAGGGCCACCCTGCTCCCTTTTTCTACAGAGGAAGCATTGGAAACAGGAGCCTTTCTACAAGACGAGAAGATTGTGATAAACCATCACCAAAAACAAATAAGTATGGATATTAAAACACAGGTATTAACAGGAAAGCACAACCAGAAGAACGCCCTGGCAGCCTCTATGGCCGCTGCTTTGTTACATGTAAGAAAATCAGCCATCAAGGAAAGCCTGGAAAATTTTGAAGGGGTTGAGCACCGTATGGAAAAAGTAAAACTGGTAAACAAGGTACAATATATCAACGATTCCAAGGCGACCAACGTAAACGCTGCCTATTATGCCCTAGAAACCCTTAGAACCCCCATTGTCTGGATTGTAGGTGGTGTAGACAAAGGAAATGATTATATGGAGTTGATGTCCCTGGTAAGGGAAAAGGTCAAGGCCATTGTTTGCCTGGGGATAGACAATCAAAAGATTCTTCAGACTTTTTCGGGCTTGGTGGATTTGGTGGTGGAAACCGCCGGGGCAGAAGAGGCCGTTAAGGTGGCAGCTTCAGTGGCTGAAAAAGGAGATACCGTTCTGTTGTCACCGGCCTGTGCCAGCTTTGACCTGTTTGAGAATTATGAAGATAGGGGACACAAATTTAAACAAGCGGTCAGTGCATTGTAATGAAGAAACTGCTTAGCCATATCGAAGGAGATGTATCCATTTGGGCCATTGTGGTCTTTTTGGCCTTTTTGTCTTTTATGCCAGTGTACAGTGCCAGTACCAACCTGGTGTATGTGGCCAACTTGGGGACTCCTGCCTATCATTTGGTCAAGCATATGATCCTGCTCTCTTTCGGGTTTTTAATTATTTATGGGGTGCATAAGATTCCTTACAGGTACTTTAGCGGGGGTGCTGTGTTGATGCTGCCTGTGGTTATCGTACTGCTGATCGTCACCCTCTCTCAGGGAACGCTTATGGGTGGGGCCAATGCCAGTAGGTGGATCAATATCCCCTTTATAGGTGTTGGGTTTCAAACCTCTACCCTGGCAGGATTGGTCTTAATGGTCTATGTGGCCAGGTACCTGGCCAAAAACAAGGAAAGAGACTTCCTATTTAAAGAAAGTATTTTGCCATTATGGCTTCCAGTGGCACTGGTACTGGGTTTGATTCTTCCGGCCAATTTCTCCACAACAGCCATCCTGTTTATGATGGTCTTATTGCTTTGCTATATAGGGGGGTATCCGCTCAGGTATCTCGGGGCGGTGGTCGGTGCCGGCTTGTTGGTTCTGACTTTTTTTGTCCTGACTGCCAAGGCCTTTCCCGGGTTGATGCCCAACCGGGTAGATACCTGGATCAGTCGGGTGGAAAGTTTTTCAGACAAGGAGGCCCGTGAGGGCTATCAGGTAGAAAAGGCCAAGATTGCCATTGCCAGTGGCGGCTTATTTGGAAGGGGCCCCGGAAAGAGTGTTCAAAAGAATTTTTTACCCCAGTCATCTTCCGATTTTATCTTCGCCATCATCGTTGAAGAATATGGCTTGCTCGGTGCCTTGTTGGTCGTTGGTATCTATTTTTTATTATTGTTTAGAATCTTGGTTGCTGCCAGGAAAGCTAGTAGTATATTTGCCGCCTTGCTCGTTATCGGGGTAGGCATTCCCATCATTTTTCAGGCCATTATCAACATGGCGGTGGCGGTGAACCTGTTTCCTGTTACCGGACAAACCCTCCCCTTGATCAGCAGTGGCGGTACCGCCGTTTGGATGACCTGTTTTGCCATCGGTATCATCCTGAGTGTGACCGCTGACAAGGAGATAAAGGAACCTAACCAGGCCAACGAATCATCGGGAGCCTTAGACGTATTGTATGAAACAATCGATTAACATAGTATTGAGTGGTGGCGGCACTGGTGGGCATATCTATCCTGCCATTGCCATTGCTGATGCCTTAGGGGATAAATACCCGGAGGCATCCATACTGTTTATAGGAGCCAAAGGCCGTATGGAAATGGAAAAGGTGCCGGCTGCCGGTTATCCGATTAAAGGTTTATGGATTTCGGGTATCCAACGGAAGCAACTGCACAAGAACCTCACTTTTCCGTTTAAATTGATCAGCAGTCTTTGGAAGGCCTTCTACCTCCTCAGAAAATATAAGCCCACGGTGGTTATCGGTACGGGAGGTTTTGCCAGTGGTCCCACCTTGTTTGTCGCCGCTATGCTGGGCCATCCCACCTTGATACAGGAGCAAAACTCCTACCCGGGTATTACCAATAAACTGTTGGCTAAAAAAGTGGATAAGGTGTGCGTGGCTTACGACCATCTCGAGCGGTTTTTCCCTGCGCATAAATTGGTTAAAACCGGCAATCCGGTACGCCAGGACCTGCTTAGCCTCGGTGATAAAAGAAAAGAAGCACAGACCTACTTTGGCTTGGATCCCCATAAAAAAACACTGTTGGTCATCGGGGGAAGCCTGGGTGCCCACGCCATTAACAAGTTGCTCAGTGACCAGCTAGACTGGTTATTGGAAAACCAGGTGCAGTTGCTCTGGCAAACGGGCGCGCACTACTATAAAGCCTATAAGCATTACAATGACCGGGTTGGGGTTACCACCGTTGACTTCCTTCACAGGATGGACCTGGCTTATGCAGCAGCAGACTTTATCATCAGTCGCTCAGGTGCCAGCGCTGTTTCCGAACTGTGTATTGTCGGTAAGCCAGTGATCTTTATTCCTTCACCCAACGTGGCTGAAGACCACCAAACCAGCAATGCCCTGTCTGTTGTAGATAAAGGGGCGGCCCTGCTTTTAAAAGAATCCGAACTGGCCTCTTTTCAGGCATTGTTTTCAAGCCTGTTGCACGATGAGGCCCTGCAATTGAAAATAAGTAAACAACTCAAGGTCCTGGCCCTGCCCGATGCAACCAGGGCCCTTGTTCATGAAATAGAAAAACTATTTGTAAGGTGCGTATAAAAGACATACATAGGGTTTATTTTATCGGTATCGGAGGTATTGGTATGAGTGCCCTTGCCCGTTATTTGAAGGAGGGCGGTAAGAAGGTTGCTGGCTATGACAGGGCGCCTTCCAACATGACCGATGCCCTCCAGTCCTTGGGCATTGATGTTCAGTTCGATGTGGCCGCTGCCCTAGGTGCTTGTTCAACAGCAGACAAGTCAGAGACCCTGGTGGTGTATACGCCCGCCATTGCTGCTGATCACCCTGTATTGGCCCATTGTATAGCCGCTGGTTTTAGCCTGATGAAGCGCGCGGAACTATTGGGCACAATTACCCGTAATACCACTTGTTTGGCGGTGGCCGGCACCCATGGAAAAACCACCATCACAGCCATCTTAGGGCATATAATGAAGGAGACAGGAGCAGCTGCTACCTCTTTTTTAGGAGGGATTGCTGAAAACTACCAGTCCAACCTGATCCTAGGGGGTGATGAGGTCTCTGTGGTGGAAGCCGATGAGTTTGATCGGTCCTTTCTTCAGCTATCTCCACAAATTGCCTGTATCAATGCCATGGATGCAGATCACCTCGATATCTATGGATCGGCAGAAGCATTGACAGCTTCGTTTCAGGCATTTTCCCAAAAAGTGACCGGTGACCTGTACGTGCAAAAAGGCTTGCCCATTGAGGGAATTACCTATGGCTTAGAAGTAGGTGCGGCCTATGATGCCAGGAACATACGTATTGAGCAGGGGCAGTATGTTTTTGACCTAAAAACCCCCACAGATTACATACACAATATAAAAACAACATTACCCGGAAGACACAATGTGCTAAATACGGTGGCAGCTTTGGCAATGGCAAATGGTTATGGGATTCCCCTAACCGCCATTGCCAGGGCTTTACTAACTTTTAAAGGAATCAAACGGCGGTTTTCTTACCGTCTCAAATCCGAAGACCGGGTATTGATAGATGATTATGCACACCACCCGGCAGAGATTGATGCTGTGGTCAGTGCGGTCAGAGAACTGTATCCCTCCAAGGAGGTTTTGGGGGTATTTCAACCTCATTTGTTTAGTAGGACCCGCGATTTTGCCGATGATTTTGCAAGGAGTTTGTCTCAGTTGGATGCCCTGATATTATTGGATATTTATCCAGCGCGTGAACGGCCTATTTCGGGTGTTACGGCCCCTTGGTTGCTGGAAAAGGTTCCCATGAAAAATAAACGATGCGCTTCTAAAGCCTCCCTTCCCGAACTGGTGCGTGGGGCCGAGGAGCAGGTGGTCCTTATGATGGGGGCAGGAGACATCGGTGTATTGGTAAATAAAGTAACAGAAATCTTGTCTTGAAAACGAATTGGTATTACATAAAGGCTTTGTTATTACTGCTGTTTATAGGCTTTCTGTACGGCTTTGCCAACCATAAGAATCGCCACAGGCAGCTGGCAGACATTCAGGTTAGTTTTGCTGGAGGCACCCCCTTATTTATAGACCATTCAACGGTTAATAAGTTGTTAATACAAAGTGCAGGCACCCTTGAAAATCAGCCAAAATCTGTTGTAGATTTACATAAACTGGAGGTACAAATTCTATCGAATCCTATGATAGAAGACGCATCGATTTATCTGACGGTTGATGGTTTGTTAAAGGCTGACATACGGCAGCGTACACCCATAGCACGCGTTTTTACCGAAAGCAACAATTGCTATATTGACAGGAAAGGTGGGGTCATGCCTGTATCTGAGAACCACACGGCCCGTGTGTTGACGGTCACAGGACATGTCT